>NZ_JAQGFU010000073.1:0-21334 GCF_030078455.1 Klebsiella sp. Ech2A
TTAGAGACCTGGGTGATGGCCAGCAGCCGGGTGCGCGCGTCAAACAGGCCCGGTACCGCATCCAGCTGCAGGGTTCCGTCCGGATTGAGCGGGATCACCCGCAGCTCGGCGCCCACGCGGGCACAGAGCAGCTGCCACGGAACGATATTGGCGTGATGCTCCATGGCGCTGACGATGATGTTATCCCCGCCCCCCACGTTGGCGCTCGCCCAGCTATTGGCGACCAGGTTGATGCCTTCGGTGGTGCCGCGGACGAAGACCAGCTCCTCCGCTGAGCGCGCGTTGAGGAAGGTTGCCGCCTGCTGGCGAACCTGCTCCATGCGCGTCGTCGCCTCCGCGCTAAGAGTGTGAATACCGCGATGCACGGCGGCATAGCCGTGACGGTAAAACTCCGCCTCGGCGCGAATCACCGCCTCCGGTTTTTGCGCGCTGGCGGCGCTGTCCAGATAGGCCAGCGGCTGGCCGTTGACCTCCCGGCCGAGCAGCGGAAAATCTGCGCGGACTCGTTCAACAGAAAATGTCATGCTGTCTCTCCCGGTAAACGCTGGCCGATGCGCGCGAGAATTTGCTGCCTGAGCGCCACGTCGCCGATGGCTTCCGTCAGCTCGGCGGCGAAAGCGTACAGAATCATGTGCTGCGCCGCCTGCTGGGTAATGCCGCGCGAGCGCAGGTAAAACAGCTGTTCGTCGTCGATGCGCCCGATGGTGGCGCCGTGGCTACACTTGACGTCATCGGCGTAAATCTCCAGCTGCGGCTTGGTATCCACCTCCGACAGCCGGCCCAGCAGCAGATTGTTGTTGGTCATCTGACCGTCGGTTTTAATCGCGTTCGGCGCAACGTTAATCAGGCCATTAAACACCGCCCGGCCTTTGTCGTTGACGATGGTTTTATGCAGCTGGCGGCTGTTGCAGTAGCCGACGTCATGGTTCAGCCAGGTGCGGCTGTCGCAGACCTCGTTTTTGACCGGCATCGCCAGGGAGTTGATCCGCAGGTTGCTGTTCTCACCCCGCAGCTGCACGCTGGTATTCTGGCGCAGCACCGCGCCGCCGAGCAGGAAGCTGCTGCTAAAGGCCGACGCATCGCGGCCCAGAGAGAGGTCGTTGTGGGCAAAGTGGTAGCTCTGGGCATTTTCAAAGGCCAGCTTGATATGCTGCAGATGGGCGTTATCCGCCACCGCGGCGGTCAGCCGTCCGCCGGTGAAATGGCGCTGCTCGTTGAGGCTGACGTAGTGCTCGATAATCGTCGCCTCCGCGCCGCTCTCCAGCTCCAGATGATGCCGGTAGTGCGCGGTGTTCATCTCTTCGCCCGCCAGCCCGCGCGTCACGTGCATAATCAGCAACGGCCTCGCGGGGCGCTGGTTGCGCTTCACGCGAATGCGGGTCACCGTCGGCGCCAGGCTTTCGGTCAGGTGCAGAAACAGCTCCGGCTGCAGCGCGTCGGGCAGCGCCTGACGCTGGTTATCGATATTCACTTCGTAACCGCTGTCGCCCAGCGCGTCGCTCAGCGCTTCGCTGTAGCGGCCATCGATAAACACCAGCCGCCAGGCGTCGACGGAGAGCGCCAGCGCATCCCGCTGCGCCTCGGTTAGCGCCTCGGGCTGCGGGGCAACAAAGGTGCCGCCAAGCAGCGCATCCAGCGGGGTATATTTCCAGTGTTCATGCTTACGCGTCGGCATCCCCAGGCGCAGCGCCTGCTGCAGGTGCTGGTGCGCTTCCGGCGTTCTCAGCTCCGCCTGCTCTTCAAACAGGTGGTGCCACTGCTGCAGCGCGTTACTGCTGTTCGGTAAGCCAGCCATAGCCCTGCTCCTCCAGTTGTTTGACCAGGGTGAAGTCGCCGGATTTGACGATCCGCCCCTGGTACAGCACGTGGACGTAATCAGGCTTGATATAGTCGAGAATACGCTGGTAGTGGGTGACGATAATAAACGCGCGCTTGCCGTCGCGCAGCGCGTTAACGCCGTCAGATACGATCTTCAGGGCGTCGATATCCAGCCCCGAGTCGGACTCATCGAGAATGCACAGCTCCGGCTCCAGCACCGCCATCTGCAGAATGTCGTTGCGCTTTTTCTCGCCGCCGGAAAAGCCGACGTTGACCGAGCGGGTCAGCAGATCTTCCGGCATCTTCAGCAGCTTAATTTTCTCTTCCATCAGATCCTGAAAATCGAAGCGATCCAGCTGCTCCTGCCCGCGATAGCGGCGCACCGCGTTCAGCGCCGTTTGCAGGAAAAACTGGTTGCTGACGCCCGGAATTTCCACCGGGTACTGGAAGGCCATAAAGATCCCTTCTCCCGCGCGATCTTCCGGCGCGAGCTCGAGCAGATCCTTGCCCTTAAACTCAACGCTACCGCCGGTCACCTCGTAGTCTTCCCGCCCGGCGAGCGTTGCGGAGAGCGTGCTTTTCCCGGAGCCGTTGGGCCCCATAATGGCGTGAACTTCGCCGGGTCGGATATCGAGGTTCAACCCGCGCAGGATCTCTTTATCGTCAACGGATACCTGCAAATCTTTAATGCTTAACATGTATATTCCTTAATTCGGCAGTCTGCTTCGGGCGGCGCCATCGCGCAGCCGGCATGGGCCAGACTGTTAACCGACGCTGTGTTCAAGGCTAATCGCCAGCAGTTTTTGCGCTTCCACGGCAAATTCCAGCGGCAGCTCTGAGAAGACATCCTTACAGAAGCCGTTAACGATCATTGAGATCGCATCATCTTCACTGATCCCGCGCTGCAGGCAGTAGAAGAGCTGATCTTCACCAATTCGCGAGGTGGTGGCTTCATGCTCCAGCTGGGCGCTGTTGTTACGGCACTCAACGTACGGGAAGGTGTGCGCCCCGCAGTCGGGCCCGATCAGCATCGAGTCGCACTGGGTAAAGTTTCGCGCGTTGGTCGCCGTCGGCATAATTTTGACCAGCCCGCGGTAGCTGTTCTGGCTTTTACCGGCGGAGATCCCTTTGGAGATAATCGTCGAGCGGGTGTTTTTACCGATATGAATCATTTTGGTGCCGGTATCCGCCTGCTGATGACCGCTGGTCAGCGCCACCGAGAAGAACTCGCCGATGGAGTTGTCGCCGCGCAGAATGCAGCTCGGATACTTCCACGTTATCGCCGAGCCGGTCTCCGACTGGGTCCACGACATTTTGCTGTTTTCACCTTCGCAGAGCGCTCGCTTGGTGACGAAGTTGAGGATCCCGCCGGTGTTGTTATCCCCGGGGAACCAGTTCTGCACCGTGGAGTATTTTACTTCGGCATCTTTGTGGATGATGACCTCAACCACCGCCGCATGCAGCTGGTAGCTGTCGCGAACCGGCGCCGAGCAGCCTTCGATATAGCTGACGTAGCTGCCCTCGTCGGCGACGAGGATCGTGCGTTCAAACTGGCCGGTTTTTTCGGCATTGATGCGGAAATAGGTCGATAGCTCCATCGGGCAGCGCACGCCTTTCGGCACGTAGATAAAGGTGCCGTCGGAGGCGACCGCGGCGTTCAGCGCGGCGAAGAAGTTGTCATTGCCGGGCACCACGGTGCCGAGATATTTTTTCACCAGCTCCGGATGATCGTGGATCGCTTCGCCAAAGGAGCAGAAGATGATGCCCTGCTCCGCCAGCTTTTCCCGGTAGGTGGTGGCGACCGAGACCGAGTCAAAGATGGCGTCCACCGCCACTTCGCGCCCTTCGCGTACCGGCACGCCCAGCAGATTGAAGGCCTCTTCAACTTCGCTGGTCAGATAGTCGGCGGGGCCGGTTTGCTGCACCGCACCCGGCTCGGAGGCGCAGGTGTCGTCGCAGTTGCCGCAGGAGGGCGCGGAATAGTAGCTGTAGTCCTGATAGTCCAGCTTGTCGTAGTGCGCCTTGAGCCAGTGCGGCTCTTCCATCTCCAGCCACGCTCTGAAGGCGTTCAGCCTGAACTCAAGCATCCACTCCGGCTCGTTGCGGCGGGCGGAGATCGCCCGCACCACCTCTTCGTTGATGCCCTTGGCCAGCTCATCGGTCTGTAACCGGGTAAAAAAGCCTTCTTTATAGTTCAGCGGCCCGCCGGTCCAGGTTTTGACATCGTCAGTTGTTTCAGTATTACGAGACATAATTACTCCGCCTGAACCCCAAAGCTTTCACCGCAGCCGCACTCGTGCTGCGCTTTCGGGTTATGAAACTTAAAGATTTCATTTAATCCTTCCCGAACGTAATCCAGCTCCGTACCATCAATAAACGGCATGGCCTGCAGCGGCGCCCACAGCTTCGCGCCTTCGAACTCAAACAGCAGATCGTCTTTCGCGGGCTCTGCGATAAGCTCCATCACGTAGGCAAAGCCGGCACAGCCGCTGGTTTTTACGCCAAGACGCAGCCCCTGCATCGGCGGCTGCTTGCTCACCAGCTCACGGATATGGGCGGCGGCGGCGGGCGTCATGATCAGGCCACGCCAGCTAAAATCGTCGGGATTAAAGGTTCCTGCTTGTACTTCCATCGGTCTACCTCATTGGTTGGCGCCATCAGGGCATCTCACCATGTTAGTGATAACGATTATCACTTCAACCCATCTGGAGAAGGGGTATTCGCCCCTGAGACTCTTTTATGGCCCTTTTTATAAGCATAGACCCTGCTTTACTGCTTATCAGGTCTCATTTTTTCTATTTAATAGACTGAAAAATAATAAGTTATTTGATGTGGGTTGGCAGAAAATGCGGCAATGGAAAAGATGCATCGAAAATACCGATTTTTGAGATAGGAGATGAAAAAATCCGCCTTTCAGCGACTTATCGGATATTCAAGGGGTTATATAGTCACACCGCCGCGCGATCGGGCGCCTCCGGCCGCGTTCCGCCCGGCGTTGAAGGCGCGGCGACTTTTCAGCTATGCCGCGAAAAGCCTCATCCAGTCGCAGAACTTTGTGCCGTCCTCACGAATACCACACTCAATCTATAAGTATTATCTGAAAACCAGGGTTGTTGTGTGGCTATATGTAGACATTTTGGTTATAAAGTCGCCCGTCCCGCGGGGATTAAGTTTTAATCACTATGATCAAGCTGGTGTACAATCTTCGCTTATAATTTCTATGGGTTTCGGCATGATGTCGGAGCCGCTGATAACCTGGAGCTTTTGTCGTAACGGATGATAGATATCAGTATTATGTCGATGTGCATGGTAGTTCTTCTGGTAATGAGCGTACTGCTGGACTGAAAGCCTGTTGCGCCACAGCTCTTTGCCGCGCTGTTCCGATTCTCGCCGCTTATCGGCCGGCCATAGCCGTGTCCTGATGAAACCGACCCTCGGTTTTACCTTCCCGCGCGCCCTCCTGCAGAGCCTCCACAGTCGTTAATAAATAAGGAGATTTGGAGGATTCGCCCCCGGTGGGATTGTCGGCCCGAAACCTAACCTCTAAGATTTTAGCCACACACTTAAGAGGTAACGAAGATGAAAGGAACAATCATTGCCCTGTTAGCAACCGTTTCTATTGCCGCCGCCAGCGCCTTCGCCGCGGATAAAAGCGAAACGCCGCCTGTGCGGGATAACGCCGGACAGCCGCCGTTTGAGATGAACCAGCAGCGTGGCCCCATGCCCATGCCTCCACTGCCGCCGAGAAAGCCGGCGCTCTTCTCCGCGACCGTTGCCAGCGATAATCCGACTGACACCATTAATAAGCTCACCGCGTTAATCCCTGCCAGCAAAGCCCGGCATTATGAAGTCCATGTTGAAGTCGTCGCCGTACCCGATATGGCAGAAACCGGAACCCTGTGATTTTGTCGGGTTAATTAAACCGTGCAGGCGCGATGAATAAGCGGTCGAAATGGATTTACCCGCCGGGTTTATGGGGTTGTTTGTCACCCGACGCATCGGCATGGCTATTATGCAAACGAAAAAAAAGCTGCCAATAATAACGGCAGCTTTTGTATCTTATGACTCAGTCTGATACTGAAGGGCTATTAGCTCTTAATCTTTCTGTAGATAAACAGCACCACCAGCGCGCCAATTACCGCAACGACAAAGCTACCGAAATTAAACCCGTCAACCTTGCCAAAGCCGAAGAAGGTGCTGATCCAGCCACCCACTACCGCACCGATGACCCCCAGAATGATAGTGACGAAAAAGCCGCCACCGTCTTTGCCCGGCATAATCCACTTAGCTAAAATACCGGCAATAAGACCAAAAATGATCCAGGAAATGATACCCATGGTTAACTCCGTCCTCTTTGTTGCTCTGCAAGTGCATAGTGATTAAATAGTAGCATATACGGAGCGAAAAAATCATGAACTATATATTTATTAGAGGATTACTTGCCGTAGCAGCCGAAGTGGTCTACATATCAAGAGAAGTCGTTAACGTGAAAAGGGATAAAAGATGGGGTATTACGTCATTAAAAAGTCAGAGAAGAGCCTGTCCCAACCCTGGTATTTCTTACTGAAGGCCGATAACCACGAAACCATCGCCACCAGTGAAATGTATGCCTCGAAGGATGCGGCTAAAAAAGGAATTGCCTCGGTGCAGAAGAATGGCCCGAGTGAAATAATTAAGGATGAATCGCTATAAAGAATATGGGGGAAGACTTTCCCCCATATATCACCTCAGGCGGCGCGCGCGCTTAAACCACCGCCGTCGTCAGCCGCGACGAGCAGCACAGGCGCCCCTGCTCGTCGGATATTTCAATCTGCCACACCTGATGGCGAGACCCGACGTGCAGTGCTTTACAGACGCCACGCACCCGACCGCCGCGAACCGAACGGATATGGTTAGCGTTAACCTCCAGCCCCACCACCTTTTGCTCGCCTTCGCTGCATAAATAGCCGGCAACCGAACCCAGCGTTTCGGCCAGCACCACCGACGCGCCGCCGTGCAGCAGGCCGAACGGCTGATGGGTTCGGCTGTCTACCGGCATCGTGGCTTCAATGGTGTCATCGGTAAACACATCAAAGCGGATATCCAGCAGGCCCACCATATTGCCCTCGCCCATGCCGTTGAGCTGTTCCAGCGTTGTCTGACGTTTCCAAATCATCCAATAATCTCCAGCAGCGCCTGCAGCGGGTGACGTACGCCGCTGCCTTCAATACGCTTAACCTGACTACGGCAGGAGTAGCCGGTCACCAGACAGCGGTTGCGCGGCAAACGCTGAATCGCCTGTTGCCAGGAAAGCGCGTAAATCGCCAGCGAGTTGGCATGGTTTTTAACCTCATGACCGTAGGTTCCGGCCATGCCACAGCAGCCCACGCTGACGTTTTCCAGCTTCGCGCCAAAGCGCGCAAAGATTTCGGCCCACTGTTTCGGGGCCGCCGGGAGCGCCGTGACCTCCGTGCAGTGACCAAACAGATACCACGCCTCGCCGCCGCTATCCTGCACCGCAGTTTCAGGCAGGGCCCGCGGCAGCCATTCATGCACCAGCATCACGCGGAAGTCGCCGCGCTTATCGCCCAGCGTCTGGTTGTATTCATCGCGATAGCACAGCACCAGGGCCGGATCGACGCCGACCATCGGGATCTCGAGCTGCGCCATCCGGTTGAGGAAGTCCGCCGTTTTCTGCGCCGTACGGGCGAAACGCGACAGGAAGCCTTTAATATGCTGCGCCTTGCCGTTTGGTGAAAACGGCAGCAGCACCGGCTGATAGCCGACTTTTTCCACCAGCCGGATAAAATCAGCCACCACCTGCGCATCGTAGTAGCTGGTGAACGGATCCTGCACCACCAGCACCATTTTGGCCTTTTGCTCGGCGCTCAGCGCTTCAAGCTGCTCCAGCGTCATATTCGCCGAACGGTGGCCGACCATTTGCTGCTTCAGCGACGGCGTAGAAAGCAGCGGTAAATCCACCATCCCGATGTGCTTCTCCGACAGCTTGCGCATCCACGGCTGGTTAATGAAGAAGTTAAAGGTTTTCGGCGCCTGCGCCATCAGCGGCGCGTAGGATTCCACCGTCGCCACCAGATGGTCGCGAACCGGGCGCAGATAGCGGCTGTGGTAAAGCTGCAGGAAGCGCGAACGGAACTCAGGAACGTCGATTTTAATCGGACACTGGGTAGAGCAGGCTTTGCAGGCCAGGCAGCCGGACATCGCCTCTTTGACCTCATGGGAGAAGTCATACTCGCCCTTGCGCGCGTGCCAGCTGTTGCGGGTGCGCTCAATAAGCTCGCGCAGGCTGGCGCGTTTCTCCGCCAGCTGGCTCTCCAGCTGATTGGGATCGATACCCCGATCGGCCAGCAGACGCAGCCATTCGCGCACCAGCGTTGCCCGGCCTTTCGGCGAATGGATACGATGATTGCTCACCTTCATCGACGGGCACATCGGGCTTTTAACATCAAAGTTAAAGCACAGGCCGTTACCGTTACACTCCATCGCCCCGCGCCATGAGCCGCGTACGGCGATAGGGATCTGGCGATCGAAGGTGCCGCGTTTCACCGCGTCCACCTTCATCATCGGCGCATCGACGCCTTCCGGCGGGCAAATTTTACCCGGGTTAAGGCGGTTATCCGGGTCAAATGCCGCCTTCACCTTCCGCAGCTCGCCGTAGAGCTCGTCGCCAAAGAACGCCGGGCTGTACTCGGCGCGGAACCCCTTCCCGTGCTCACCCCACAGCAGGCCGCCGTATTTGGCCGTCAGGGCGACCACTTCATCGGAGATCTGCTTCATCAGCACTTCCTGCTGAGGATCGCACATATCCAGCGCCGGGCGCACGTGCAGCACCCCGGCATCAACGTGACCAAACATGCCGTAGCTCAGGCCGTGGGCATCCAGAAGCGCGCGAAACTCGACGATGTAATCCGCCAGATGCTCCGGCGGCACGCAGGTATCTTCGGCAAAGGGAATCGGTTTAGCCGCCCCCTTCGCGTTACCCAGCAGCCCTACCGCCTTTTTACGCATCGCATAGATACGCTCGACGCCGTCCAGCTCGCCGCACACCTGCCAGCCGATGACGCCGGCCTCGCCCTGGGCGATCAGCCGCTCCAGGCGCTGACACAGCGAAGCTACCTGGCCGTCGATCAGCTCGACGTCATCGCCGGAAAACTCGACGATGTTCAGCCCCAGCATCTCTTTATCCGGCACGTCGGCGATCAGTTCGCTGACCGAGTGCCAGACGATATCCTCCCGGGCGAGGTTGAGCACCTTCGAGTCGACGGTTTCCACCGACAGCGCGTTGGCGGCCACCATAAACGGCGCATTGCGCAGCGCGGAGTCAAACGAATCATACTTAACGTTCACCAGCCGACGCACCTTCGGCAGCCGGGTGATGTCGAGACGCGCTTCGGTAATAAACGCCAGCGTCCCTTCCGAACCGGTTAATACCCGCGTCAGGTCGAATTCGCTGAGATCGTCATTAAAGACGTGGCGCAGATCGTAGCCGGTCAGGAAGCGGTTAAGTTTGGGGAATTTATCGATAATTAGCTGGCGCTGCGCTTTGCAGCGCTGGTAGACGGTGCGATAAATGCGCCCGATTGCCGACTGCTCGTTCGCCAGGGTTTCTGCCAGGGCTGCGGGAATGGCCTGGGTATCCAGAATATCGCCCCCCATCAGCACCGAGCGCACGCCCAGCACGTGATCGGAGGTTTTACCGTACACCAGCGACCCCTGGCCGGAGGCATCGGTATTGATCATTCCGCCGAGGGTGGCGCGGTTGCTGGTTGACAGCTCCGGCGCGAAAAAGTAGCCGTACGGCTTAAGATATTGGTTGAGCTGATCTTTAATGACCCCGGCTTCGACCCTAACCCAGCCTTCTTCCGGGTTAATTTCGATAATGCGGTTCATATAGCGGGACATATCAACGACTATTCCCGCGTTCAGCGACTGGCCGTTGGTGCCGGTGCCGCCGCCGCGTGGCGTAAAGACCAGCGTTTTAAAACGCTCATCCGCCGCCACTCTCGCCAGCAGCGCGACGTCCGCCGTGGAGCGGGGGAATAAAATCGCGTCCGGCAGCAGCTGATAGATGCTGTTATCCGTCGCCATCGTTAGCCTGTCGGCATAGCTGGTGGCGGTATCGCCGGTAAAACCTTGTTGCTCCAGTACCTGCAAAAAATTCAATACCAGCTGAACGACGCCTGGTGCTTGAGAAATTTGTGGGATCATAACGCTTGACCCTGCCTGACTATGTTGTGTTGTAAAAACTTCATCCTTCGAGCGCTTTCGTCAGCCGCTTTTGCTGCGCCGAACGTTGACTTAGGCAAACGTCGCGAGCTTTCACCTGCCGGTTCGAGGTATCCTGGATGATTTTGCGTGTGGGTAACTAAACGATTGCGTAGTGCAGTCAACTTTTTATCACATTTTTTTCATATGCGCCCACCAGATTTATGTGCAGAATCAGGCTCGTGAAATTATTGGTATTATTATCAGTATATGGAATTACGCTGCGTCAGCCTTTTGGCGCCACTGGAAAGGTAAAATTTCTCTATGATTAACGAGCGTCAGCCCCGGGATATACCGCAGGTTCTGCTATCGGTGCTGTTTTTGTCCCTGATTATTGTTTCCTGCCTGTGGGTCGTACAGCCCTTTATTCTGTCATTTGCCTGGGCAGGCACCGTGGTCATTGCCACCTGGCCGGTACTTCTCCGCCTGCAGCGGCTGCTGTTTGGCAAACGCGCCCTCGCGGTGCTGATAATGACCGTGCTGTTATTCCTGCTGTTCGTTATCCCGATCGCGCTGCTGGTCAACAGCCTGGTCGATAACAGCGCGCCGCTGATTAAAATGTTTACCACCGGTAGCGTCAGCCTGCCGGATTTTGCCTGGCTGAACAGCATCCCGCTGATTGGCGGCAAGCTCTACTCCGCATGGCATGGCCTGCTGGATATGGGGGGCGCGGCGATCATGGCCAAAATTCGGCCCTATATCGGCACCACCACCACCTGGTTTGTGGGGCAGGCGGCGCACATTGGCAAGCTGCTGGTCTACTGCGGACTGATGCTGCTGTTTAGCGCCCTGCTCTATTGGCAGGGTGAAAAGGTGGCCTATGGCTTCCGCTATTTCGCCACCCGCCTGGCGGCCAAGCGCGGCGACGCCGCGGTACTGCTGGCAGGACAGGCCATTCGCGCCGTGGCGCTGGGGGTGGTGGTTACCGCGCTGACTCAGGCGGTACTGGGCGGCATCGGCCTGGCGGTCACCGGCGTGCCTTACGCCGCGCTGCTGACGGTGGTGATGATCTTCACCTGCCTCGTTCAGCTGGGGCCGTTGATTGTGCTCATCCCGTCCATTATCTGGCTGTACTACAGCGGCGATACCACCTGGGGCACCGTGCTGCTGGTGTGGAGCTGCGTGGTGGGGACAATGGATAACGTTATCCGTCCGGTGCTTATCCGCATGGGTGCCGACCTGCCGATGATTCTGATCCTCTCCGGCGTTATCGGCGGCCTGATTGCCTTTGGCATGATTGGCCTGTTTATCGGCCCGGTCCTGCTCGCCGTATCATGGCGGCTGTACGACGCCTGGGTGCACGAAGTTCCGCCGCCGCCGAAGGACCCCGATCGGGTGCTGGCCGAGCTCACCGAGCTTAATGCCGGCAATATCAAAAGCGACAAGTAGGCCCTGACAGCACATATCAAGGCGGGGAAACCCGCCTTAAACATAAATAAACCTTATACATTCATGCCTGCCTGACGCCCTCACCGTTCCTTTCGCTACATATCCCACGCATATCCTTCACTTCAATTTAACTATTGAGAGGAATCCGATCGACGCAAAAAGTCCCCATGTCTACTATATGAGCACGGTTATAAATCAACACCTTGATTTATAAGCATGGAAATCCCCTGAGTGAAACAACGAATTGCTGTGTGTAGTCTTTGCCCATCTCCCACGATGGGCATTTTTTTGTCTAAAACCAGTTACTTAGATATATATCGCAAACGCTCAATGCACTACTTGTGTACAGTTCAGGGGGTTTCCAGGACGTCCATAGTCTTCACCTCAATCTTCAAAATCAAAGAGATGGAGTGTGTATTGCCTGCCTGGATATGTGTCTAATTTTGACCACATCCCGCCCATTGAGTAAGCAGCGAATGGCCCGTTGCCACGGTCTTAAACGGTAAGTAAACAGCAATAACTGGCGGTATCGTCCTTACCGGATGTCAGGTGCAAGCTGCGATATCTCTGATACCACGTTTTACACGTGGCATAAAAAATACGATAGGATTTCCCCTTCTGAACTCAAACATATATGGCAGCTGGAAGAGAAGAATCTCAGGCTGAAGAGGCCGGTTGCCGATCTCAGCCTCGACAAGGCGATGTTGCAGGATGTTCTGGCAAAAAAGATCTGACACTGACCCGGCTGAGCGAATGGGTCAGGAATTTACAGGCCCGATACGGTGGCAGAGAAAAACAAATCTGTTTTGCGCTACGACTCAGCCGCAGCTCATTCAGATATCGTGCTGTTACTGGCAATGACAGTGCATTGCGTCTGCTCAAAGTTATCGACCTTTACGCCCGCGAATGCCTGGGGCGTTTAAATTTGAAAAACTCCAGTCCGAGAGTAGCTCGGATCCATTCAGTTTTAGTGTGGCAACACATCCTAATATCCCCCCCACAATATTTACTCCTCAGAAAAGAAGTCCTGCTCGGAGTTCTTTTCCCATAAATCAGAACGATGCTCAGACATAGCTCCGAGTGCTTCACAAAGAACGTAAAGCGGTTATTAACACAATAGTTACTGGATTTTGCGATGATTAACGTCAACCCAGGTAGATTGATGTTTGGCTTCTGCAACCGCATTCATAGAGATATCAGGCAGACCAGACGCTTAGCGCGTAGATAAGGAATATTACTGATTGCATTGAAATATACCACTAGCAATTAATTATCACAGTAATACATTCATAATAAATATAACCCCCTCTCGTTTTTACCAATACATACATTTAAGACACTTATCAACATAGAAGTCTTGAGTTCCTCCTCGATTCTGTGATTTATTATCCACTCATTCATTAAGGAGTTTTGAAAACATGGCGATGCCTGCTTATTTATGGTTAAGAGATGATGGTGACGCAATTATTAAAGGTGGAGTAGACATTCGAGGTCGTGAATTTAGTATCGAGATAAAAGGATTTCATCATAATCTTTCTATCCCCACGGATAATACCACTGGTAAGCCCACGGGAACGCGGCAACATTCATCCATGATGATAGTTAAAGAGTTTGACTACTCCAGTCCATACCTCTACAAGGCCGTAGCATCAGGACAAAATTTAGTTTCGGCAGAGATTAAATGGTACAGGATCAATGACGCAGGTCAGGAAGTGGAGTATTTCAATATGTTCCTTGAATGCGTTCGAATTGTGTCAATATCCCCAACAATGGCCTCACCACATGATCCGAATAGTAATCACGTTGAGTCAGTAGAGTTACGTTACGAGAAAATCACATGGACGCACTGTGATGGCAATATCAGGTATACAGACGCATGGAACGAACGTCAGACAGCTTAACTTGAACGGGTGACTGCATGGATACTACAGAAGAACTTAGCGGAACCTACTTCTATCACGGTCACACTAACGTAACGCCCATGGAACTGTTTAACCTAATCTTTATCGAGCAGTTAGCAGATTCTTTAGGGATAACAACGGAGGCGGCAACAATGGTTGTGATTGGTCAGCCAATAATTCCTGTCACAGGTAAGCTATCAGCGGAGACAAACACACCAGGTACCAGTATTGCGTCAATACTAAGCAGGAGGCTCTTGAAAGATGCTCGTTTCCCTAATGGATTAAAATTCTCAGCACCTATGGGTAAGCTCTCTAAACTTAAGATGGTTTCAACGCCTAAACTAGCAACGTTCATCGGCCGCTGGGTACCGTTCATAGGTTATACTCAGTTGATTGTGGCACTTACAGTGACAGCCAGGCGTACTCGAGATAAATACAACCAGATTGCCAGACCTTCAGACCGTATATTATGGACTGACTTCTAATGAGAGATTTTGAATCAGAAGTTATACAATATTTAATGGATAACTATCCTGTAAGGCGACACTGGTTAAAACCGGGCTTGAAACAGGTGACAAAAGAATGGACGCTTCAGGACGATTTCAAATTTTCACCCGAAGATGCACATGATTTTCTGTTGGACGTGTTTGAACACTTCAATATTGAACACTCCGGCTTTGACGGGACTAACTATTTTGAATATGAGTATCCATTCTGGCAAAACGCCCCCCTTGAAAGAGAACTTAAACCACTTACGGTGGAAATGATCGTTAAGTCTGCCAAAGCAGGTCGCTGGCTTTATGAATAACAACCCCCTCCGCTACTTAGGATATTTTTCCGCTTTATGTACCTGACCGCAAAATACCTAATCATGTGGCCATTAAAATAAAAAACCCCGCCATTAGCGGCGGGGTTTACATGGGCAAAGAGTGCGTTATTTGTTGAGCTCAGCCAGACCAAGCCAGGTTTGCACCACGGTATCCGGGTTCAGGGACAGGCTATCAATCCCCTCTTCCATCAGCCAGGCAGCAAAGTCCTCATGGTCGGACGGTCCCTGCCCGCAAATACCGACATATTTACCCTGCTTCTTGGCCGCGCGAATCGCCATCGACAGCAGCGCTTTCACCGCGTCGTTACGTTCGTCAAACAGCTCAGAAACAACGCCAGAGTCGCGATCCAGGCCCAGCGCCAGCTGCGTCATATCGTTCGAACCGATAGAGAAGCCGTCAAAGTACTCAAGGAACTGCTCCGCCAGCAGGGCGTTGGACGGGATTTCACACATCATGATGATTTTGAGGCCATCCTCGCCGCGCTTCAGGCCCTGACGCTCCAGCTCTTCCACCACCGCTTTCGCCTGGGCGACGGTACGAACGAACGGCACCATGATCTCGACGTTGCTCAGCCCCATGTCGTTACGCACGCGCTTAACCGCATCACACTCCAGCGCAAAGCAGTCGCGGAAGCTGTCGGAAACGTAGCGGCCGGCGCCGCGGAAGCCGAGCATAGGGTTCTCTTCTTCCGGCTCATAGCGCTCGCCGCCCACCAGGTTGGCGTATTCGTTAGATTTGAAGTCGGACAGGCGCACGATAACGCGTTTCGGATAGAATGCCGCGCCCAGCGTGGCGATCCCTTCCGTCAGGCGACCGACGTAGAACTCTCTCGGTGAATCGTAGCCTTTCATCAGCTCGCGGATTTCGTTCTGCAGGCCAGGCTCCTGGTCATCGAACTCCAGCAGCGCGCGCGGATGAACGCCAATCATTCGGTTGATGATGAACTCCAGGCGCGCCAGGCCTACGCCTTCGTTTGGCAGGCAGGCAAAGTCAAACGCCCGGTCCGGGTTACCGACGTTCATCATAATTTTCAGCGGCAGGTCGGGCATTTCGCCCACGCTGGAGCTCTTGACGCTGAAGTCCAGCAGCTCAGCATAGACGTAGCCGGTATCGCCTTCCGCGCAGGAGACGGTCACGTTCTGGTTTTCCTGGATGCGATCGGTCGCGTCGCCGCAGCCCACCACCGCCGGGATCCCCAGCTCACGGGCGATAATCGCCGCGTGGCAGGTACGCCCGCCGCGGTTGGTCACGATGGCCGCCGCTTTTTTCATGATCGGTTCCCAGTCCGGGTCGGTCATGTCGGTAACCAGGACGTCGCCCGGCTCGATGCGGTTCATCTCGCTGATATCATGGATAACCTTCACCGGGCCCGCGCCAATGCGGTGGCCGATGGCACGCCCTTCGGCGACAATCTGCCCCTGAGCATGCAGCGTATAGCGCTCCATGACCTGGCCGCGCGAGCGCACGGTTTCCGGACGGGCCTGGACGATAAACAGCTCGCCGGTATGGCCATCTTTCGCCCACTCGATATCCATCGGACGGCCGTAGTGCTTCTCGATCTGCACCGCCTGCTTCGCCAGCGCCTGCACTTCCTCGTCGGTCAACGAGAAAATATCGCGCTGCGCCTGCGGCACATCCTCGATACGCACCTGCTTGCCGTGCTCCTGGGTCGGCGCATAAATCATGCGGATTTTTTTCGATCCCATGGTCCGGCGCACGATAGCGGGACGGCCAGCTTCCAGCGTTGGCTTATGGACGTAGAACTCATCCGGGTTTACCGCGCCCTGCACCACCATTTCCCCCAGGCCCCAGGCAGAGGTGATAAACACCACCTGATCGAAACCGGATTCGGTATCGATGGAGAACATGACGCCGGACGAAGCGAGGTCGGAGCGGACCATGCGCTGCACCCCGGCGGAAAGCGCCACGCCGCGGTGATCGTAACCCTGATGCACGCGATAGGAGATCGCACGATCGTTAAACAGCGAAGCAAACACGTGCTTCACTGCGACGAGCACGGCATCGAAGCCCTGCACGTTGAGGAATGTCTCTTGCTGCCCGGCGAAGGAGGCATCGGGCATATCCTCGGCCGTGGCGGAGGAGCGCACGGCAAAAGAGGCCTCAGCGTTGTCGGCGGACAGCTGCTTATAGGCATCGCGAATTGCGTCTTCCAGTTCGCTCTGGAACGGGGTATCGATGATCCACTGACGGATCTGTCCCCCCGCTTTCGCTAATGCGGAAACGTCGTCAATGTCGGTTTTATCCAGCAGTTCATAAATGCGCTGGTTTACGCCGCTTTGGTCCAGGAACTGATTGAAGGCATCAGCGGTGGTGGCAAATCCGTTCGGTACGCTAACACCCATACCGGACAGATTAGTGATCATTTCACCAAGGGAGGCATTTTTGCCCCCAACTCTGTCTACATCATTCATGCCGAGTTGGTTATACCAAAGCACCAGCGGTGACGAGCCATTGTTGGACATCGAGACAATCCTTTTGTGATTTAATACCAGTGATAAAAAACTCACGATCAACTACGGGATTTATCCTGACATATTTACGCGGCTGAAAAAAACGGTGAATCGTTCAAGCAAATTATTTTTTCTTTTTTAGGACAGTTCACCTGATATAGCTAACTCAATGATTCTTCACAAATCTGCTGAAATAAGAGACAAAAAATAACCAGCCGGCAAAAATGAACCTACCTTTTCATTAAAAATAAAAATAGCGTTTCATTTTTAAAGTGAGACAAAACATAAACGGATATGCTTAAATTTAATAACTGCTTTCAGGTAATTAAACTCATTATACCGGATGGTCAAAATGGAAAGTGCTGTAGATCGCCACGTATTTTATATTTCCGACGGGACGGCCATTACCGCCGAGGTGCTGGGGCACGCGGTGATGTCGCAGTTTCCGGTCGCTATCAGCAGCGTTACCCTGCCTTTTGTGGAGAATGTCAGCCGGGCGCGGGCGGTGAAGGAGCAAATCGACGCGATCTATCAGCAAAGCGGTATCCGTCCGCTGGTCTTTTACTCCATTGTGATCCCGGAAATTCGCGACATTATCACGCAAAGCGAAGGATTTTGTCAGGATATTGTGCAGGCGCTGGTGGCGCCGCTGCAGCAGGAGCTGCGCCTCGACCCCACGCCGATCGCTCATCGTACCCACGGCCTGACGCCGGGTAACCTGAACAAGTACGATGCGCGTATTGCCGCCATTGACTACACCCTCGCCCACGACGACGGCATCTCGCTGCGCAATCTCGATCAGGCCCAGGTGATCCTGCTGGGAGTCTCGCGCTGCGGCAAAACGCCGACCAGCCTCTATCTGGCCATGCAGTACGGTATCCGCGCCGCCAACTATCCGTTTATCGCCGACGATATGGATAATTTAATCCTGCCCGCCTCGCTCAAACCGCTACAGCACAAGCTGTTCGGCCTGACCATTAACGCTGAGCGCCTGGCGGCGATCCGCGAAGAGCGTCGGGAAAACAGCCGCTATGCTTCGATGCGTCAGTGCCGAATGGAGGTCACCGAGGTGGAGGCCCTGTACCGCAAAAATAAAATTCCCTGCCTGAATAGTACCAACTATTCAGTAGAGGAAATCGCGACGAAAATCATGGATATCATGGGGCTGAATCGAAGAATGTACTAACACACTAGTACATTATTGAAAATTTGTTTATGCTATCACCCGTGGCCTATACAGGATCATCCCCCGCTCTTGCAATAAGCGGGGATTGGTTTATCGTGATGCGCATCACTTCCCGGCAGTTTCGTCGCGGAAGAAACAGATTTTTGAGACCCCAATGAATAAAACAGACGAACTGCGTACCGCGCGCATTGAAAGCCTGGTAACGCCTGCGGAACTGGCCCAGCGGCATCCCGTATCTGCCGATGTCGCGGCACACGTCTCAGCTTCCCGCCGCCGAATTGAAAAAATCCTTAACGGTGAAGATCGCCGCCTGCTGGTGGTTATTGGCCCATGTTCCATTCACGATACCGAGGCCGCGCTGGAGTACGCGCGCCGCCTGCAGGCGATGCGCGAGCGCTACCAGCCGCAGCTGGAAATCGTGATGCGCACCTATTTTGAAAAACCGCGCACCGTTGTCGGCTGGAAGGGTTTGATCTCCGACCCTGACCTGAACGGCAGCTATCGGGTCAATCACGGTATCGAAGTAGCGCGTCGCCTGCTACTGCAGATCAACGAGCTGGGCGTGCCAACCGCCACCGAATTCCTCGATATGGTGACCGGACAGTTTATTGCCGATCTGATCGGCTGGGGCGCCATCGGCGCGCGCACCACCGAGAGCCAAATCCATCGTGAAATGGCCTCCGCGCTCTCCTGCCCGGTCGGATTCAAAAACGGCACCGATGGCAACACGCGCATCGCCGTTGATGCGATTCGCGCATCCCGCGCCAGCCACATGTTCCTCTCTCCGGACAAGCAGGGTCAGATGACCATCTATCAGACCAGCGGCAACCCTTACGGGCATATCATTATGCGCGGCGGCAAACGGCCAAATTATCATGCGGCGGACATTAGCGCCGCCTGCGATGCGCTGCGCGAGTTTGATCTGCCGGAGCAGCTGGTGGTGGACTTCAGCCACGGCAACTGCCAGAAGCAGCATCGTCGCCAGTTGGAAGTGTGCGAGAACGTGTGTCAGCAGATCCGCGACGGATCGACGGCCATCGCCGGCATCATGGCGGAAAGCTTCCTCAAGGAAGGGACGCAGAAAGTGGTTGCCGGGCAGCCGCTGACCTGGGGCCAGTCGATTACCGACCCGTGCCTGAGCTGGGAAGACAGCGAGCGCCTGCTGGCTGAACTGGCTGCGGCAACCGCCACTCGCCTGTAGGCTCACTCTCCCACCGCACTGGCGGTGGGAATCCCCCCACGTGCCGGGATATCCCCACCGTTAGCCTGCCAAATATAGTACTTTGATAAAAAACGCTTGCCGTGAAAATTAACATTACTGATAATAATTATCATTGTTACTTTTATTTTTATTTTTGGTGCTATGACGCGAATGGATAACACTGCCACAGCTGAAAAAACAAAAGACAATGCCCCTTACCCTGTCGCCACGGATCGCAAAATTTGCAGCCGGGTGCTGCTAGGTCCCGAAGGTCGGGTAGTTATCGAGCATGACGGCCAGCGCTATCTGCTTCGTCAAACCCATGCCGGCAAGCTGATCCTGACAAAATAGCCCTCCCCGCCGCCTGGCGCGAGGAGAGCACGCCCCCGATTGCACTGACGTATCAGCTGGAGCAGCTGACTTCCAGCCCTTTTCCCCAGTCCGGCGGGCGGCTGACGTAATCATCTTCCCGGTCGATAAACGGCTGAGCCAGCGCCTCATGCAGCCGCTCAAGTTCGCCGGTATTTCCCTGTTCCGCCTGTTCGATAGCCCGCTGCGCCAGCCAGTTTCGCAGCACCAGCGCCGGGTTGACGGCACGCATATGCTGCTGACGCCGCGCATCATCAATCTGCTCATCGCGCAGGCGCGCACGGTAGCCGTCAAACCAGCTATCAAAGGCGGCGCGATCGATAAACTCATCGCGCAGCGGCGAGGCGGCGCTGAGCTGCTCGCTGGCGCTCAGCATCCTGAAGGTGCGGGTGTAATCGCTGCCTTCGCGCATCATCAGCGCAAACAGGCCGTCCAGCAGATCGTTATCGCCCTGCTGCGGGGTAAACAGGCCAAGCTTGTCGCGCATGCGGCGGCCGTAGGCGCTCAGCAGCGCGTGCTGGTAGCCATCCAGGGCCGCGTTTAGTGCATCGGCGCTGATGAACGGCGACAGCGACTGCGCCAGACGCTGCAGATTCCACAGCCCTACCGCCGGCTGATTCTCAAAGCTATAGCGCCCCTGATAATCCGAATGGTTGCAGATGAAATCAGGCTTGAAGTCATCGAGGAATCCGTACGGGCCGTAGTCCATCGTCAGGCCGAGAATAGACATGTTATCGGTATTCATTACCCCATGCGCAAAGCCTACCGTTTGCCAGCTTGCGATAAGCGTCGCCGTTCTGGTGACAACGTCACGGAACCACAGAATGTACTTATCCGCCTCTCCGTCGAGCTCGGGCCAGTGATGACGAATCACATAGTCGGCCAGTTGCTGCACCTTTTCCGCCTCCCGGCGATAGTAGAAGTGCTCGAAGTGGCCAAAGCGCACGTGGCTCTCAGCGATGCGCATCAGCATCGCTCCCTGCTCGACGGTTTCACGATACACCGGCGTGTCGCTGGTCACGATCGACAGCGCACGGGTGGTGGGTATGCCCAGAGCGTGCATCGCTTCCGATGCCAGGCCTTCGCGGATCGTCGAGCGCAGCACGGCGCGCCCGTCGCCCATTCGCGAGTAGGGCGTGAGTCCGGCGCCCTTCAGGTGCCAGTCCATCCGCCGGCCATCGGGCAGCTGCTGCTCGCCCAGCAGGATCCCGCGGCCGTCGCCCAACTGCCCGGCCCAGGAGCCGAACTGATGGCCGCTATAGACCTGCGCCAGCGGCGACATGCCGGGTAGCAGCGCTTCGCCGCCCCATACGCCGGCGCCCGTTGACGGCTGAAACAGCGCCTCAGGAACGCCTAACGTCTGCGCCAGCGGCGCGTTGTGCCAGATCGGCCGCGCGTTGCTCAGCGGCGTCGGGGTCAGGGCGGTGTAGAAATCTGGCAGTTCATCACGCCAGTGGGTTGTAAAAGACAGGGTCATGGGTTCCTCCGGCCTTCAGTGTAGTGCCTTCAACAAAGTATTAACACGGGCGAATGACAGGGTTATCAAGATAAAAGTGAGGAAGCCGGGGTCTCGCGTTTGTACCTCTGTTTGTTAACTGAGAAACCCGGAGGTTACTGCCCTCACCCTGTCCGTCTTTTCGCAACACTGAACGTTTTGTGATAAAAAATCGTGCAGCGGGGCCCTTGCTCCCCGCTGAAATCGGCGAACCGAAGCCCGGAAGACAAGGGCTGGCCGCCAGGGATGGCGGCAAGAGGCGAATCGAGACAGGAGCGAGCACCGGAACGGGCGAGCAGGTCGAGTTGAGCCGACCGCAGGCTGCAGGCCGGGAGGTGAGCGCAGTGCGCAGCACCGATTTCCGTGCGGGACCGCGGGGATTGTTAAGGGGAAGACGGTTATCTTCCCC
>NZ_JAQGFU010000074.1:0-21298 GCF_030078455.1 Klebsiella sp. Ech2A
GCATCGCGCTGGGCAATTTTATCGGCGACGACGGCGGGGATAATCGCGTATTCGTTCTCGCCGCTGCCCTCAGCAACCAGGCGCGCGATGGCGAGGCGGCCGCTAATCAGCTGAGCGTGGGTTGGCTTATCGACCACGATTTTTTTAATTAAGTTGCTATCGGTGAAGTTAAAATCGATATTGCCTCTGGCGACGCTGATTCGGTTCATTACAATCAGCTGCTTGACCTGCGCTTTATACTCTTTCGATAAGGTGGCCTGCTTTTGCTGTTCGCTCAGCTGCTTATCACGCTCAAGCTGGGTCTTTTTGTTTTCTTCCACCGCCTCTCTGGCCTCACGCGCCTGAACCCGTGATTTTTTAGCCGTTCTTTGGACTTTAGCTATTTTCTTGCTGGTCACCAGACCGGCTTTTAGCATCTGCTCTTGTAAGGTAAGTTTTGTCATTTCCGCTTCTGAACCCGTTGAATAATGCGTGGGATTATACCCGTAATTTTAGCCGATATACCAGGCCACCTGCCCCGTTTGCGAGGGGTTTCCCAAACGGCGCGCCCGAGAAAAAGCGCTCATCCGCGTTAAGCCGCTTAGGCGCCTACGGGCAGAGATAATCGGTACGCCAGCGATCGGCACCGGTCGGGCGAAGAAACCGACGCCCGCGGTTAGCGCTTTTTTCATTCAGGGACAGCGGCCTGGCGCAGGGCTTGCGTCATTGACTCTCATTATATATTTTAATCCCTGGCTCCGTGCTGCCCGCCGCTCGCTTCCGAAAGGAAAAGGTGAAAGCACGCCATTGACCCACGTTGCTTAGCTCACATCTTGTGACGATCGGGGTTTGGTAATGCGAGCACCAAAATGCCCTGACGACAGGAGAAATGATGTTTTCGATCGAGCAGGCAAAGCTTATGGCAACCAAACTGCGCAACTCGCTTGAGTCGCGCAGCGTCACCCTTCCCCACTCTTCCGCGCTTGAAATCGTGGCGCAGCAGCTGGGCTATAAGGACTGGAATACGGCAGCGGCAAGGTTAGATCCGCCGGCGGCTCCCGCTGCGGTCTCATTTGAAAAAAGCATCCCCATTTTACGCATGTTTGACGAGCGCAAAGCGCGCGAATTCTACGTCGATTTCCTCGCCTTCAGCGTTGAATTTGAGCATCGTTTCGCGCCAGACCTCCCCCTTTATCTCGGGATCGGCCGAAACGGCCTGCAGATTCACCTCTCTGAACATCACGGCGACGCCAGCCCGGGTGCGACAATTTTCATACCGATGCGCAACATTGAATTATTCAGGGATGAGTTAAGACACAAGAATTACGGCTACGGGCGGCCGGAAATCGTGCCCCAGGCGTGGGGAAAAATCCTCGAGGTTCACGATCCCTTTGGCAACAGGCTGCGCTTCTGCGAAAGCTAATCCCCGCCAACGCCTCCGCGCAGCGCCCTTCCCCCGTCGGTTGACGGGGGAAATCCTCCACTTCAGGGTCGTGCGCGGCGCCGACGCATTCAGCCCTATCCCGGATCATGAAGATAGCTCATGTTGTAATGAAATTAACTCGCTTTCGCTCATCTGGCGCCTCTGGCATAAATACACAATATTAACTTATTGACAACATGAAGAGTGACGGACGAGAAAACCAGCCGCTGCTGGACAATCACCCCGCAAACTCAGTTTTCATGTCAGAGCCAGGATACAAGATCGCGATGAATAAAGACTTTACGTTTACGGTTAAGACCACTCTTTTCGATGAAAACTATAACCCTTCTGAAAATACGCGTATTACCACCAACTTCGCGAATTTAGCCCGTGGCAAAGAGCGTCAGCAGAATTTGCGCAACACCCTGGTGATGATTGACAACCGTTTTAATACGCTGGCGCATTGGGATAACCCTAAAGGCGATCGCTATGCCGTCGAACTTGAAATTATTTCTGTTGAAATGAAGCTCGAAGCCAACGGCGAAACCTTCCCGGCGATCGAAATTTTAAAACCCTATATTATTGATAAAAAGACCCAGCAGCGCCTTGACGGTATTGCGGGGAATAATTTCTCGTCCTACGTGAGAGATTATGACTTTAGCGTCGTGCTGTTAGAGCACAATAAGAACCAGGCGCAGTTTAGCATCCCGGATAACTTCGGCGTCCTGCACGGCAATATATTCAAACATTTTGTCAATTCCAGCGAGTATAAAGCGAACTTTAAAAAGCCGCCGGTCATCTGTTTAAGCATTTCAAGTAAAGACACCTATCAGCGGACCGGCAACCGGCATCCGGTATTAGGTATCGAATACCAGCAGAATGGTTCATCTTTGACCGAAGAGTATTTCGGCAAAATGGGCTTAGCGGTTCGCTATTTCATGCCTAAAAATAGCGCGGCGCCTTTGGCCTTTTATTTCACCGGAGATCTGCTGAGCGATTACACCGACCTTGAGCTGATCGCCACCATCAGCACCATGGAGACATTCCAGAAAATTTACCGCCCGGAGATTTACAACGCCAACTCCGCGGCAGGGCAATACTATCAGCCCAACCTGAATCACCAGGATCATTCATTGACCAAAATCGTTTATGACCGGGAAGAGCGTAGCCGGCTGGCTATCGAGCAGGGAAAATTTACCGAAGAGCATTTCATCAAACCATACCAGAATATTCTTGCGCAATGGTCTGCTAGCTGCCCTCTTTGATTAATAGAAAATAAAGGTCATCCATTATGAAAACGTTATTACCGACTTCAACCGCCGGCAGCTTACCGAAACCTTCCTGGCTTGCGCAGCCGGAGACCCTGTGGTCGCCGTGGAAACTGCACAACGAGGAACTCGTCGAGGGGAAACAGGATGCGCTGCGCCTCTCCCTGGAAGACCAGCTTCGTGCGGGGATCGATATCGTCAGCGACGGCGAACAAACCCGTCAGCACTTTGTCACCACGTTTATTGAGCACCTAAGCGGCGTTGATTTTGAGAAACGCGAGGTGGTTAAAATACGTAACCGCTACGACGCCAGCGTTCCGACGGTCGTGGGCGCCGTGGCGCGTCAGAAGCCCGTTTTCGTCGAAGATGCGCGCTTTTTGCGCCAGCTCACCAGCCAGCCGATTAAATGGGCCCTGCCGGGGCCGATGACGATGATCGATACGCTTTACGATAACCACTATAAAAGCCGCGAAAAGCTCGCCTGGGAATTCGCAAAAATTCTCAATCAGGAAGCAAAAGAGCTGGAGGCGGCCGGCGTCGATATTATTCAGTTTGATGAGCCCGCCTTTAACGTCTTTTTTGACGAGGTGAATGACTGGGGGATCGCCGCTTTAGAGCGAGCCGTCGAAGGGCTGAAATGTGAAACTGCGGTACATATCTGCTATGGATACGGCATCAAGGCCAACACCGACTGGAAAAAGACCCTCGGCTCAGAGTGGCGGCAATACGAAGAAGCGTTCCCCAAACTGCAAACCTCTAATATTGATATCATCTCGCTGGAGTGCCACAACTCGCGCGTGCCGATGGATCTGCTCGAACTAATCCGCGGTAAAAAAGTGATGGTCGGAGCCATCGACGTGGCCACCAATACCATCGAGACGGCAGATGAAGTCGCCGCGACCCTGCGAAAAGCGCTGCAGTTTGTCGATGCCGACAAGCTCTACCCTTCGACCAACTGCGGCATGGCTCCCCTCTCTCGCCGGGTAGCTACGGGTAAACTCAACGCCCTAAACGCGGGCGCCGAGATTATTCGCCGCGAGCTCGCCAACAGGTAGTCGCGTTACGGGGTAATGGCGATACTCGCCGACAGCCCGGCGACCAGCTCAACCCCTGCCGGTAGCGTATCTATATGGATACGTACCGGCACCCGCTGCGCAAGCCGCACCCAGCTGAAGGTCGGGTTTACCTCCGGTAGACCCAGCCAGCCGGTGTCATCATTACTGTCGCCGATGCCGTGTCCGATACTCTCGACGTGGCCGGGGATGGCCGATTCAAATCCCATCAGCACGATCTGCGCGCTGTTGCCCACCCGAATATGACGCAGCTTCGTCTCTTCAAAATAGCCCACCACCCAGAAACTCTGCGCATCGATAACGGCAACGGTGGTCACTCCGGCGGTGGCGTAATCGCCGGGACGCAGCCTGAGATGGGTGACATAACCGGCGACCGGCGCCCGGACCGTGGCATGGGCCAGGTTGAGCTGCGCCAGCTCCAGCGCCGCCAGCGCCCCGTGATAGTTCGCCGCCGCGACGTTTGCCGCGCTGCCCGTTTGCTGTAAATCCTCCTTCGAAATCACGCTGCTGAGCTGCGCGCGCCTGCGGGCGGCGTCCTGGCGCATGGACATCTCATGGCGCCGGGCTTCAACTTCGGCCTCGGCGCTGGCTACCGCCAGCTTTAGCCAGTGCGGATCGATGGTATAGAGCACATCGCCCCGATTGACCCACTGATTATCCCTCACCGCCACGCCGTTCACCGGCCCGGAAACATCCGGCGCAATCCGCACCACATCCGCGCGAACCCGGCCATCCCGGGTCCAGGGTCTCTGGGCATAATGCTTCCACATCATGAAAGCCAGAATGGATGCCGCCGCGACCGCAATAAGCGTCAGCGCGTAGCGGCTCAGTAGAGACAGAAATGACTTCATGCTAATAACCCCAGCGCGTTCAGTCCCTGCAGCAGCAGGAAAAAGGTGAAGATATAGGTCGAAAGCCCAATCAGCGGACGACAGGGCAAACTGCGGTATAGCCTGCTGAAAGCGAAAAGCGCCACCAGCAGCAGCGTGCACAGCAGGGCCACCAGCGCGACCGCCAGCAGGCCGGGAACGAAGACTCCGCCCAAATTAACGTCATTCATCATCGGATAGCTTCCTGTTTTGTTCGCTCAGGGCACAGTGCAGATCGACAAGCTCATCCGTCAGCCGACGCGATAGGCCATCCGTCGCCGGCGCATAGCGGTCCACGATGGCCAGGATCCGCGAGCGTAAGGCGGCGGGCTCATCCCCACGAGCCAGCCGGGAAAATAGCGCATTCATCTCCTTCGCCGCCTCGCTCCCCATCTGAAGACGCAGGCGGCGTAAGCGCATCACGCAGAGCCCCACGCGCAGATGGTGCAGCATGTGGTTGAGCGTCTGCCCCGACGATTGCCGGCTTCGCGGCAGGCGCGGCAGCAGGAGCGCCGTGCGGTCAATCATCAGATTGGTCCACTGCGCCTCATCCGGCGCAAACGTCCCCTTCAGGCTGCGCCTGACGTCGCGGCGGCAAATGCGCAGCAGGCGATTGATGGCGGAGTCTGCCTGCACCGTTTGCAGCACGCGCATGCTCGCCACGGCAAAACCGGTGGCGGCAAACAGGGCGATAGCCGTGTTGATCGCCACCGCGAAGTCGCCGCTGTAGTGAGGGCCCAGCTCGCATAAAATGGGCAGCGTCAGCGTAATCCCCATGGCCATAAACGTGGTGGGCGGCCGCGCCTGCAGCGATCCGGCCAGCAAATAGACCGGGGCCAGCGCCGCAGCCATCACGCTGAAATCGCTAATCTGGGGGAGGAGCACGAAGCTGTAGATTAGGCTGGCCGCCACGCCGTAGGCCGAGCCGACGATATACTTAACGATATGGGGCGCCGGAGTATCGAAACTGCCAAACAGCGTGCAGCAGACTCCGAGAATGGAAACCGCCGTGCCGCCATCGGGCCAGGCAGAGTAAATCCAGACCGCGCAGCCGCTGGCTATTATCGTGAAAGCGCCCAGCGCGGTACGCGCAGCCGACAGGCCGTCGCGATGGAAAACGTAGCCCGTTACCGCCCTGCTTTCGGCGGCTATTTGCGCGGGCTGAGCATGGCGGATGGCGTCAGCGAGCCGCTCGCACTGCAGCAGCAGGATGATTGCCTGCTGAAGGTGACGGGCCAGGCTCACCTGCTGGTACCGGGCAAACGTCTGCGCATCGGCCGCGAGCCGCGCCGTTAGGCGTGCGCTGCGTTCTGCCAGCGCGTCTCCCGCTATTTTCCGCAGCTCCGCCTCCTCGCAGGCCAGCCATGTTTTGACATCCTCCAGCAGCTGCTGCAGATCGCCCGGGATGGCGCCGATCGGCTGCAGGCGATCGCGTAATTCGCAGCTGACCACCAGCAGCTGCGCCAGCCGGTCATGGATTGCTTTTCTGCCGTTGCGGGCAAATCCCGGGATCGCAAAGTCATAGGGGAGATGGTGATTGACGCCCTGCAGGAACTGCAGCGCCAGCGCCAGCTGCAGGCTCCCCGCGGCCTCATCGGGTTTACCCGTTAACGCGTGGGCGAGGGTCTGGCGCACGGCGCGCAGCGTTTCCGCAACCTTGCTGTTAAACAGCCCGGATAGCCGCTTTGGCAAAACGTACCTGTGGACCAGGGCTGCACAGAAGATGCCGATGGCAATCTCCTGCACCCGGGTGATGGCGACATCAAAAATGGTGCCGGGATCGAGTACTGCGGGAAAGCCGATCAGGCTGGCGGTGTAGCCGGCTAACAGATAGGCATAGGCGCGGGGCGTGCGCTCAAGCAGCGACAGGTAAAGACAGAAGGTAATCCAGCCGGCGAGCACCGCGCTGCAGACCAGCGGCGCATTGACAAAGGCCGGCACGATCAGCACGGTCGCCCCGGCGCCGGCTATCGTGCCGATCAGGCGATAGACGCACCGGCTCAGCGATGCGCCAACCGACGTTTGCGACACAATGTAGACGGTAATAATGGCCCAGGAGGGTCTTTCCAGGCCGATGGATAAGGCGAAGTAATAGGCCAGCATCGCGGCCGCAAAACTTCTTGCGGAATAGAGCAGAGCATTGGCATCGCTCAGGAGGCCGGGCGAGGAGAGTAGCGCCCCCGCACAACGGAAGACCACGCTTTTAGCCCGCAGCAGGCGGGAGGGACAATCGTTTATTTGGCTCATGCCGGCAATTATTACCGGGTTGCGCATCTCATTAAATACTATATTCTGTCAAAAAATCCCTAAATACTGCCAATACGATGCCGTCTCAATACGCCACCACATTCTTTGACCCGGACGCCGCAGGATCGCCGGCGGTCGCCCGGCAGCTTGATTTTGTTGATTACGCTGCGGAAGTGCCGGTCCACACCCACCGGAAAGGGCAGCTGATTATCGCGCTTTACGGCGCCGTTATCTGCCGCGCGGAGAACAACCTGTGGATCGTCCCCCCCGACTGTGCCGTATGGATCCCCGGCGGCGTCCCCCACAGCGCTAAAGCCACCTGGAACGCGCACCTCAACTATTTATTCATTGAGCCCGGCGCCGCGGCGCTGCCGGAGCGCTGCTGTACCCTGGCGGTATCTGCGCTGATCAAAGAGCTGGTCGAGCGCTTAACCCGCGAGGAGGTCGGCTATTCGGCAGATAGCCACGCCGCCAGGCTGACTCGAGTTACGCTCGATGAGCTGGCCGCCATGCCGCAGCAGAACTTCAGCCTGCCGGTCTCGGCGAACGCTAAAATACGCGCCATGGCCGATGCGCTGGTGAGCCATCCGGAGGATCGCAGCACGCTGCGGGAGTGGGCGAAGCGGCTGGCGCTCAGCGAGCGCTCGCTGGCGCGGCTGATGCAGCGCGAGACGGGTCTGACCTTCGGGCGCTGGCGCCAGCAGCTGCATCTGATTATTGCGCTACGGGAGCTGGCCAGCGGCACCTCCGTGCAGAACGTCGCGGCTCAATTGGGCTATGAGTCCGTGAATGCCTTCATCACCATGTTCAGAAAAATGATGGGGAGCACCCCGGCGCACTATTTCGCCGAGCGTAAAACCGCGGCTTCCTGACCGCGCAGGCGAATGAACGTGCGCTCGCGGCGATATTTTAACCTCCGCGCGTGGGGCGGGAAATTCGGATTGATAACGTTTATTTTTACACGTTAAAGCGGCGCTGAAGTTATTTAAAATTAAATAAAATCGGCCTTATTAAGGCATGCTGATAAATAGCCGAAACGCCACGTTAATATCAAAACGCCCTCCTCTGCTTGATTCTCTCTTTTTCAGACGACGTGCGCGCGTACCGACCCCGGTGAACGCTGGTTGAGGATATCCGCATCGGGAAAACGGCCCGTTTTGTGACGACATGGCGACAAGATCGCCGCCCTGCTAACACTGAAGATATTTTTTCTGGCATATTTATGTGCTATGGGTATTTCGCCGCACCAACAACGAAGATAGCCATCGGCAACCCCGTTTATCTTATTGATTTGAGGAGTATCATGAACAATGTCATTCTCAGCATCATCGCAAAAATCTCTTCTATGGATGCGGAAAGCAAACAGCTTGCTGCTCAGGTTGAAGCTCAGTCATTACTTATCAGCGCCTTAATGCTGGCCATCGGCAAGGAAGGCGGCGTATCAGAACTGGTAGGCAGCGTTTCTAAAGCGATAAATTCCGTTCTCGAATCTTCCGAAGAGGTTCTGAAAACGGACGCTGAGCTTCTGTTGACAAAATTCCACGAGCAAATCGCGCTGACGCAGCTGATCAGCACGCATGCCGATGAGATAAACCCGGAAGCGACGGACGGTTCTTCCCCCTCTTCCGAGCCGCGTCCTGATTGAGCTGGCAAGCCAATAGCTGAGCGATAAAAACAATGAGGGCGGCCTGAAGACCGCCCCGTTAATTAAAACGACATGGTTACGCCGGCGTAATAAGCGCGACCCGGTTCGTTATAGGTTGAAGCCCCCGCGTTCTCACGGTAGATCTGCTTATCAAACAGGTTGTTGATACCCGCATTGGCGCGCAGATTTTTGGTGATATCGTAGTTGACGTTCAGGCCAACGATGGAATAAGGGCTAATTTCACGTTGTGAAAGGCCATTCCTGCTTTCAAGGGACGTCTCAGCATACTGGCGCGGTTTCTGGCGACCATATTGCGTCCAGTTAACGTTCGCGCTCAGATCTTCAGTGGCCTGCCATTCCAGCTGGGAGTTGATGGTAAATTCCGGGATCACCGACAGCGGATTGCCGGTCTTCTTGCTTTCAGAACGGAACATGTAGGTGGCGTTAGAGCGCCACTCCAGCGTATCGGCAATCAGAGGAATGGTCAGGTTGCCTTCCAGCCCTTCAACGATGGCCTTACCGCCGTTCTCCCACAGCAGCACGTTATAGTCGCTTCTGCTGTAAACGGCAGAAGTGCCGGACACGATTTTGTTTTTGTAGTCATTGCGGAAGTAGGTAATGCCAGCGGCGTAGCCGGCATGACTGAATTCAATCCCCACCTCTTTGTTCACGCTAATTTCAGGATCGAGGTTATCGTTACCCAGTAAATAACATTGAGTGAGGCCAATCGGGCAACCGTTGCCGCGCGTGGAAAGCAGGTAGCCCGGCGTTGACTGATAAAGGTTTGGCGCCTTGAACGCGCGGGCAATACCGGCTTTCATGGTGAAATATTCCCCCAGCCCCTGCGAAATATTCAGGCTTGGGCTCCAGTTAGCGCCGAAATTATCGTGATAGTCAAAGCGCAGCCCCGGAATCACCTCGGTGCTGTCGGTCGCGGCAATATTATCCTCGAAATAGAGGGAGCTAATCGTGGCCGAGTTTTCACTGCTGCGCTGGGAAGGATCGCCTGAGCTCCCCGGTAAATAGAAGTCAGTGCTCGACGACTGCATAGAGGCGGGATCGTTGAGCTCATCGCGGTTCCACTCCGCGCCCAGGGTCACCGTTTGATCGACCAGCAGCTGCAGCGGGAAGCTGATCTCCCCGCCCGCCCGATAGCTTTCCAGCCGGCTGGTCGAATAGACATCGCTGTTGATCATCCCTTCCGTACTGCCGCCGGTGCCCTCTTTTAAGCGGGTGTTATTGGTCTTTTCATAGTTAAAGTTAAGCCTGGACGTCCCCCAATCCCAAATACCGTTGTGAGTGATGCCATAGTTTTGACGGTATAAGCGGTTGGTTTCATCGCCGTAGAGCGACTCGACTAAGCCACCAGCGCTGCTGTTACTGTTGCTGTTTTGCGTATCGCCCGCGTAGATATTGCCCTGACGGCTATAGCCATAGGAGAAATCAACGATCTGGGCCGGAGTGATTTTCCACGAGAGCACGCCGCTAATATCTTTATTACGTACGCCTTCGCGACCCGCAGCATAGGAACCGTTTTGTGCGGTATTGATGTCATAGGCATCGGCATCGGTGCGGTTGATATTGCCATACAGACGCATCGTTAGCGCGTCACCCGCCAGCGGGCCGCTGAGGTTGAAGTTAGCGCGTCGGGTGTCACCTTCTTTGCTGCTTTCTGGCTGATTGGTGAAGAGAGACAGCGAGCCATGCCAGTCATTGGTGGGGCGTTTAGTAATAATATTGACCACGCCGCCCGCAGCGCCAGAACCATAGCGGGCCGCTGCCGGGCCGCGAATCACCTCAATACGTTCCACCATTTCTGCCGGCACCCAGTTGGTATCGCCGCGAGAGTCGCGTTCGCCGCGCCAGCTGTAGCGCACGGAGTTACGAGAGCTCACCGGCACGCCGTCAATTAGCACCAGGGTGTTTTCCGGGCCCATGCCACGGATGTCGATTTGCCGATTGTTACCGCGGCTGCCGCTGGCGCCATTGCCGGTCAGGTTCACGCCCGGCATTTTGCGGATGATATCGGCAAGATCGTTAACAGGAGGGCTTTTTTGAATATCTTCTTCGGTGATGATCGACACGCCGGGCTGCTGTTTCAGCCCCTGCTCGGCGGTGACGAGCATCGTTTCGTCGTCAGCCAATTTTTCCGTGGCTTCTTGCGCAAAAACGGGTGAGCTGAGCAGGCCGGCCAAAAACAGCGCAATTGGGCGCTTTTTATCTAAAGTTACATTCACTTAAATAATCCCCAGAAGAGTTAATATTTGTAAGCAAATGCTTATGATAATGAGAGTGATTCTCATTGTACACACACCGAAATAGCTCCTCCTTTTTTTCTACATTATTTGATGGCTTTGCGGTTTATATGTAAATAAACGTAAGTCGGCCGCCGGGCAAAAAAAGAAACCCGTATCGGAAAATACTCAATCACCACACATTAATTAATATTCTTAAAAATCATAGTAATGAAAACCGTAATAACGCCCTGTTATTATCTGGTTTTTTCCGATCTCAGCGGCGTTGCGCCAAAAACAGCTACCGTGAATGCACGAAAATTGAGGAGAAACTGTGCAGGAGGTCATACAAAGCTTTACATTGAGCACCATTATTTCGCCAATACTTGCCCCTCATCAACACCCGACGCGGGCCGCCCGATTGCGCCGTAATACCCTGCGGATGAATGAGTTAAATCTAATGCTGTGCCCCTGCCCTGAGCAATGTGCTCCAGTCACAATCAGACGCTGGCGCCGAGAGCCGCCCGCTCGAATAACCGTTCACGATTCTGGATATAACGATCAATATTAATTTTGAATTAAGTACAAACTGAAGGGGAATTCCGGGTCAGGTTACAGAGAGGATCGTGCGAAATTATCAGGGCCTGGTTTCAAGCGCCAAAATTGCCACCCGATTGCTGATTTCAACGTATGGCATGTAGTGGCTTCGATGGCGCCGGAGGGTGATTTAAGGTTTAAAAATCACCCATCCGCAGCCGCTTCAGTTTATCGCCCAGGCTGCCTGATTAATCCACAATGCAGATCAGCGCCAGGTAACTGATTTATTTAATATAAGAGTCTAAAACTTTCAGCACTACGTCTAAATCACCCTCACGTTTTGCTTCACTATCTTCATGAACAATGTGTTCGCTCAGATGGCCTTTAATAACCTCACGCATCAAGCCATTGACCGCTCCACGAATGGCGGCAATTTGCTGCAGTACGGCAGCGCATTCATGAGGTTCATCAAGCATCTTTTTCAGCGCAACGACCTGCCCCTGGATTTTACTGGCCCGGGCCTTAAGTTTCTGTTTATCACGAATAGTGTGGGACATGCTGCCCTCTTAAAAGCAGTAAATTATTAGAGATTATATCATTGCCATTCTACTGGGGGGTAGCATTTGGTACTGGGGGGGAGTAGAATTCCTGTCACGTATTCTACGATGTCGATCATCCTCATGTTTGAATTCACAACGCTTTTGCAGCAGGGCAATGCCTGGATCTTCATCCCCAGCGCGATCCTTCTCGGCGCCATGCACGGACTGGAGCCCGGTCACTCAAAAACGATGATGGCGGCTTTTATCATCGCTATCCGCGGAACGGTGAAGCAGGCCGTTATGCTGGGTCTTGCCGCCACGCTTTCGCATACGGTAATAGTCTGGATGATTGCGGCAGGCGGCATGTATATAAGCCGCAAATTTACCGCTGAATCGGCCGAACCCTGGTTTCAGCTAATTTCTGCCGTCATCATTCTGGGCACTGCGGCCTGGATGTTCTGGCGTACCTGGCGCGGAGAGCGCCTGTGGCAACGGGAGCAGGAAGAAGAGCATGCGCACGGCCATCATCATCATGCCGAAACGCGGATTATTGATACCGGCCACGGTAGAGTTGAACTCTCTATTTTTGCAGAAGGACGGCTGGCACACTGGCGTTTGCGTACCCTGAGCGGGCGCAGCTGGCAGGCACGGGATGTGTCACTGGTGACAAACCGGGGGACCGGCACTTTCTCGCAGGTTTTCGATTTTGTCGAAATAGACGGCTTCATGCAGTCCACAAAGACTATCCCTGAACCGCACAGCTTTGATGTTCGTCTGACGCTGGGCCATCGCGGCCATGTTCATGACTACGATCTGACATTCCACGAGCACCATCACGATCGTTCGGCGCTGGCAGGAGTAGATGCATCATCAAAGGAGTACCAGGATGCGCATGAAAAAGCGCACGCCAACGACATTGCAAAACGTTTTGCCAACCGGAATGTGACCACGGGTCAGATAATCCTCTTTGGCCTGACGGGCGGACTCATCCCGTGCCCGGCGGCCATCACCGTGCTTCTGCTTTGCATCCAGGTGAAAGAATTTTCGCTCGGTGCGGCGCTGGTTTTATGCTTCAGCGTCGGTCTGGCGATCACCCTGGTCACGGTCGGTGCTGCTGCGGCATACAGCGTGCGGCAGGCGACAAAGCGCTGGGGTGGCCTCGATACGCTGGCGCGACGTGCTCCCTATTTTTCCTGCGTGTTGATTGCTCTGGTGGGGATTTATATGGGTTATCACGGCTGGACCGGCGTCATGCAGTAACTCGTAGAAGACTCTCTCCAGACCCGCTTTGCAATTCGACCCGCCGGGCAGGTGCTGAAGGTTATGCCGGGGTTTTGATAGCCCGTCTTGATAAAGCTTAGATATCCATGCGAAAGTTAATCATAAAAAAACGGGAGCTCAATGGCTCCCGTTTTGTCTAACCCAGAAACTGGATTACATGTTCGCGATGATCGCGTCGCCAAACTCGCTACATTTCAGCAGTTTAGCGCCTTCCATCAGACGTTCAAAGTCATAGGTCACGGTCTTAGCGGCGATAGCGCCTTCGGTGCCTTTAACGATCAGGTCTGCGGCTTCGAACCACTGCAGGTGGCGCAGCATCATCTCAGCGGACAGGATAATAGAACCTGGGTTCACTTTATCCTGGCCTGCGTATTTCGGTGCAGTACCGTGGGTCGCTTCGAACAGCGCACACTCGTCACCGATGTTCGCGCCCGGTGCAATACCGATACCGCCAACCTGCGCCGCCAGGGCGTCAGAGATGTAGTCGCCGTTCAGGTTCATACAGGCAATAACGTCATACTCGGCCGGACGCAGCAGGATCTGCTGCAGGAAGGCGTCAGCGATAACGTCTTTGATGATGATCTCTTTACCGGTGTTCGGGTTTTTAACCTTCTGCCACGGGCCGCCGTCAATCAGTTCGCCGCCGAATTCTTCGCGAATCAGCTCGTAGCCCCAGTCTTTAAAGGCGCCTTCGGTGAACTTCATGATGTTGCCTTTGTGTACCAGCGTCAGCGAATCACGGTCGTTGGTGATGACATATTCGATAGCAGCACGAACCAGACGTTTGGTGCCTTCTTCGGAGCACGGCTTGATGCCGATGCCGCAATGTTCCGGGAAGCGAATTTTCTTCACGCCCATCTCATCACGCAGGAATTTGATGACTTTTTCGGCTTCAGCAGAGTCTGCTTTCCATTCGATGCCCGCATAGATATCTTCTGAGTTTTCACGGAAGATAACCATATCGGTCAGTTCAGGATGTTTAACCGGGCTCGGCGTACCCTGGTAGTAGCGTACCGGGCGCAGGCAGACGTACAGATCCAGCTCCTGGCGCAGGGCAACGTTCAGAGAACGAATACCACCGCCAACTGGCGTCGTCAGAGGGCCTTTGATAGCAACACGATAGTCACGAATCAGATCAAGAGTTTCGGCAGGCAGCCAGACGTCCTGGCCATAAACCTGGGTCGATTTTTCGCCGGTGTAAACTTCCATCCAGGAAATTTTACGCTCGCCTTTATAGGCTTTCTCAACGGCGGCATCCACCACTTTCAGCATCGCTGGGGTCACATCAACACCGATACCATCACCCTCGATAAACGGGATAATCGGGTTATTAGGGACGTTCAGTTTGCCATCTTTCAGGGTGATTTTTTGACCTTCCGCCGGAACTACTACTTTGCTTTCCATTAACCTCTCCTTCGAGCGCTTCTGGTTCTGCTCTTCCTTTTCACACTAACCGAGCGTTGGCTTTATCCGCCCACTCCGCTACCGGGTGATCCCGCTAACCGGAGATTCGCGTCCGTGCCGCCTTCTAGTAGCGCGAATCAGTTTGAGCAATATTTTTGTTAAAAAATTGTGATGAGCATGTCAATACTACCTGAATGTTTGCGTCCATGAAAGGCATTCGTAATTAGGCTATAATGCGGCAATTGACGGGGCCTGAAAATACCATGCAGAAAACTTCATTTAGAAAACATCGCGTTGAGCGATTCAGCTCACAACAAGTCACCAGACAACGTAAAGAACACCAACCAACCAGCGTGATCTTGTTCAATAAACCCTATGATGTGTTGCCGCAGTTTACCGACGAAGCCGGACGCAGCACGCTAAAAGATTTTATTCCGCACGCCGGCGTCTACGCCGCGGGCCGTCTTGACCGCGATAGCGAAGGGCTGCTGGTGTTAACCAACGACGGCGCGCTGCAGGCGCGGCTCACCCAGCCGGGCAAACGCACCGGTAAAATTTACTACGTCCAGGTGGAAGGCGAACCGACGCCAGAGGCGCTGGCCGCGCTGCGTGACGGTGTCACTCTTAACGACGGCCCCACCCTGCCCGCAGAAATTGAGCGCGTCGCGGAGCCCGAGTGGCTGTGGCCGCGTACTCCCCCCATCCGTGAACGTAAGGCGATCCCCACCAGCTGGCTGAAAATCACCCTCTACGAAGGCCGCAACCGTCAGGTACGCCGCATGACCGCGCACGTGGGCTACCCTACGCTGCGCCTGATTCGCTACGCGATGGGCGGCTATACTCTCGACGGCCTGAACAACGGCCAGTGGCGGGAAATCCCCAAGGAGAACAAACCGTGAAACGACTGATCCTTACCCTCGCCCTGCTTAGCCCCCTTGCCGCCAGCGCGGCGAGCTTTGATTGTCAAAAGGCCAGGGCGGAGGATGAAAAGGCCATTTGCGCCCATCTTTCGCTAAACGATAAAGATGTCGAAATGGCCACTAAGTACCAGTTTCTGAAAGGGCTGTTCGCCATGGGCGGACGCGGCGCCATCCAGGACGCGCAGCAGAGCTGGCTTAAAACACGCCGCCAGTGCGGCGGGAATCTCTCCTGCCTGACGCAGGCCTACGACCAGCGTCTGAAGCAGCTGGATGAAATGTACGCCAACATTAATAAGCCGCTTTAATAAGGATGCCTATGTTCAAGCCGCACGTCACCGTAGCCTGCATCGTGCACGCTAAAGATAAATTTCTGATCGTAGAAGAGACCATCAACGGCAAAGCGCTGTGGAACCAGCCCGCAGGCCACCTGGAAGCGGATGAAACCCTGGTGCAGGCGGCCGAACGCGAGCTGTGGGAAGAGACCGGGATCCGCGCTACTCCCCAGCACTTTATCCGCCTGCATCAGTGGATCGCCCCGGACCGCACGCCGTTTCTGCGCTTTCTGTTCGCCATCGAGCTTGACGAAACGTGCGCTACCGAACCGCACGACGACGATATCGACCGCTGCCTGTGGCTAAGCGCCGAGGAGATACTCAACGCGCCCAACCTGCGCTCTCAGCTGGTGGCGGAAAGTATCCGCAGCTATCAGGGCGATCCGCGCCACCCGCTGTCGCTGATCGGCGCCTTTAACTGGCCGTTTTAACACGCAAAACCGGAGCCTGCGCTGGCGGGACGCGGCGGCACTTTTGGCGCGCACCCGCGCTATCCCCGCAGAGATAAGGCCGGTCAGCGCAGCGGCACGCAAAGTATGCCCCCTTGAGGGGGTGCCTGAGCCGCGACTGCGTGCTAGAATATGCCGCCTTGAAGTTCAATGTGGTGAGTATTCCAATGTCAGAAAATCCAAAAAAAGTGATCGTCGGCATGTCCGGCGGCGTCGACTCCTCGGTTTCCGCCTGGCTGCTGATCCAGCAAGGCTACAAGGTCGAAGGCCTGTTCATGAAGAACTGGGAAGAAGACGATGGTGAGGAATACTGTACAGCCGCCGCCGATCTCGCTGACGCGCAGGCGGTCTGCGATAAGCTCGGCATTGAGCTTCACACCGTTAACTTTGCCGCCGAATACTGGGACAACGTGTTTGAACTGTTCCTGGCTGAATATAAAGCCGGACGCACGCCGAACCCGGATATTCTGTGCAACAAAGAGATCAAATTTAAAGCCTTCCTCGAGTTCGCGGCGGAAGATCTTGGCGCCGACTATATCGCCACCGGCCACTACGTGCGCCGCGCCGACGTTAACGGCAAAAGCCAGCTGCTGCGCGGGCTCGACGGTAACAAAGACCAGAGCTACTTCCTCTACACCCTCGGCCACGAACAGATAGCCCAGAGCCTGTTCCCGGTCGGCGAGCTGGAGAAGCCGCAGGTACGTAAAATCGCCGAAGAGCTGGACCTCATCACCGCGAAGAAAAAAGACTCTACCGGCATCTGCTTTATCGGTGAACGCAAGTTCCGCGAATTCCTTGGCCGCTACCTGCCCGCCCAGCCGGGTAAAATCCTCACCGTAGACGGCGAGGAGATCGGCGAGCATCAGGGGCTGATGTACCATACCCTCGGTCAGCGTAAGGGCCTCGGCATCGGCGGCACCAAAGAGGGCAGCGAAGATCCGTGGTACGTCGTCGATAAAGACGTCGAGAATAATATTCTGGTCGTCGCTCAGGGTCACGATCATCCGCGCCTGATGTCGGTAGGGCTGATTGCCCAGCAGCTGCACTGGGTCGATCGCCAGCCGGTGCAGGGCACCCTGCGCTGCACGGTGAAAACCCGCTACCGCCAGACCGATATCCCCTGCACCGTGAAGGCGCTGGACGACGAGCGCATCGAAGTCATCTTTGATGAGCCGGTTGCGGCGGTGACGCCGGGCCAGTCGGCGGTCTTCTACAGCGGTGAAGTGTGCCTCGGCGGCGGCGTAATCGAACAGCGCCTGCCGCTGCAGGCCTGACAGACAGTTTTTACCGCCGATAGCTGAATCCGCTACCGGCGGCTTACAAGGAGCACGTGTGGCGAAGAATTACTATGACATCACGCTGGCGCTGGCTGGCGTTTGCCAGGCAGCCCGTCTGGTTCAGCAGCTGGCGCACCAGGGGCATTGCGATAGCGACGCCCTGCACGTCTCGCTGAACAGCATCATCGACCTCAACCCGGATTCAACCCTGGCGGTGTTCGGTGGCAGTGAAGCCAATCTTCGCCTCGGGCTTGAAACCCTGCTCGCCGTCCTCAACACCGGCAGCCGTCAGGGGCTGAACGCCGAACTGACCCGCTACACCTTAAGCATGATGGTGCTTGAACGTAAGCTTGCGGCAGGCAAAGGCGCCATGGATACCCTTGGCAACCGCATCGGCGGCCTGCACCGCCAGCTGGAACATTTCGATCTGCAGTCTGAAACCCTGCTCAGCGCCATGGCGGGCATCTACGTAGACGTTATCAGCCCGCTGGGGCCGCGCATCCAGGTCACCGGTTCTCCCGCCGTGCTGCAAAGCCCGCAGGTGCAGGCGAAGGTTCGCGCCTCGCTGCTGGCCGGCATCCGCGCGGCGGTGCTGTGGAACCAGGTTGGCGGCGGACGTCTGCAGCTCATGTTTTCTCGTAATCGTCTGGTTAACCAGGCAAAACAAATTCTTGCTCATTTAACCCCGGAGTTATGATCTATGGAATTATCCTCACTGACCGCCGTTTCCCCTGTCGATGGACGCTACGGCGATAAAGTCAGCGCGCTGCGCGGTATCTTCAGCGAATTCGGTTTGCTGAAGTTCCGTGTTCAGGTAGAAGTACGCTGGCTGCAAAAACTAGCCGCGCACGCAGCGATCAAGGAAGTTCCTGCTTTTGCTGCTGACGCAATCGGTTTCCTTGATAAAATCATTGCTGATTTCAGCGTAGAAGATGCGCAGCGTATCAAAACCATCGAGCGCACCACTAACCACGACGTGAAGGCGGTAGAGTATTTCCTCAAGGAAAAAGTGGCCGACGTTACCGAGCTGCACGCGGTTTCCGAATTTATTCACTTCGCCTGCACCTCCGAGGACATCAACAACCTGTCCCACGCGCTGATGCTGAAAACCGCCCGCGACGAAGTGATCCTGCCCTACTGGCGCCAGATGATTGACGCGGTAAAAAATCTCGCCACACAGTACCGCGACGTGCCGCTGCTCTCCCGCACTCACGGCCAGCCGGCGACGCCGTCCACCATGGGTAAAGAGATGGCTAACGTCGCTTACCGCATGGAGCGTCAGTACCGTCAGCTGAACCAGGTCGAGATCCTCGGCAAAATTAACGGCGCGGTCGGCAACTATAACGCCCACATCGTCGCCTATCCGGAAGTTGACTGGCACCAGTTCAGCGAAGAGTTTGTCACCTCCCTGGGCATTCAGTGGAACCCGTACACCACGCAGATTGAGCCGCACGACTATATCGCCGAGCTGTTCGACTGCATGGCGCGCTTCAACACCATCCTGATCGATTTCGATCGCGACGTATGGGGCTACATCGCGCTCAACCACTTCAAGCAGAAAACCATCGCCGGTGAAATCGGCTCTTCCACCATGCCGCACAAGGTCAACCCTATCGACTTCGAAAACTCCGAAGGCAACCTGGGCCTGGCTAACGCCATGATGCAGCACCTGGCAAGCAAGCTGCCGGTCTCCCGCTGGCAGCGCGACCTGACCGACTCCACCGTCCTGCGTAACCTCGGCGTCGGTATCGGCTACTCCCTGATCGCCTATCAGTCCACCCTGAAAGGCATCAGCAAGCTGGAGCTCAACGGCGATCGCCTGCTCGACGAGCTGGATCACAACTGGGAAGTGCTGGCCGAGCCGATTCAGACCGTGATGCGCCGCTACGGCATCGAGAAGCCGTACGAAAAGCTGAAAGAGCTGACCCGCGGCAAGCGCGTGGACGCCGAAGGCATGCAGCAGTTCATTGACAGCCTGCCGCTGCCGGAAGACGAAAAAGTGCGCCTCAAGGCCATGACGCCGGCCAACTACATCGGCCGCGCGACCACCATGGTTGACGAGCTGAAGTAAGCCCCGCTACCCTCTTCCCGCAGGGGAAGAGGGTTTTGCCACCTCGCGCGCCAGCGCCAGAAAAGCGGCCAGCCCGGCAGACGGATTGCGCCTTCCCGGATAGTAAAGACACAGCCCCGGAAACGGCGGCGTCCAGTCCGACAGCAGCCGAACCAGCCGCCCGGCGGCAATGTCATCCATCACGTTTTGCTCCAGAAAAAAACCGATCCCGACGTTTTCAAGCACCGCAGCGCGGGCCAGCGAGGCCTCGTCCAGCGTCAGCGGACCATCGATCTGCGGATGGACCACCTCCCCCTGCTTTTCCAGATGCCAGCGATAGAGAGAGCCGTCCGGCAGCCGCACGCGAATGCACGGATGATTTTGCAGATCCGCCGGCTCGCGCGGCGCCTCGCGGTTGGCCAGATAGCCCGGCGAGGCGACCACCGCATAGCGCTGCGGCTGCCCGAGGGAGAGCGCGATCATGTCATTGGGTATCAAATGGGCCACGCGGACCCCGATATCAAAACCCTCGGCGACGATATCTATCAGCCGCCCCTCGGTCACCAGATCGACGTGCATCTCCGGATAGCGCCGCAGGAACTCCAGCACCAGCGGCGTCAGAATCGCGCGCCCGGCAAACGGCGGCGCGTTTATCCGCAGCACGCCCGACGGAGTCTCCCGCCGCGAACGCACCTCCGTCAGCGCGTCATGAACGCCCTGCAGCGAAGGGCCCATGCGCGCGATGAACAGCTGCCCGGCATCGGTCAACGCCACGCTGCGCGAGGTGCGATTAAATAGCCGTACGCCGAGGCTGGCCTCAAATTTGGCCACGGCGTGGCTCAGCGCGGTCGTGGAGACCCCGAGCTCAACGGCCGCCGCCCGAAACGTCCCCCGGCGAGCAATCGCCATCACAGCATCTAAATCAGTGAGCGCAATACGCGACATTATCCCGATTCCTTCATTGTGGCATCCCGGCTGGGCCCAATTGTTTAAATTATAAAGAGTTCTTACAGTAAGCGGGTCATTTAATTACCGGAGTTTACCGATGGATATGCCCGCAGCCGTCCAGCTTTTTTTTACCGCCCACGATGAAGATTCGATTGCCGAAGCGTTCACCGCCGACGCCGTGGTCCGCGATGAGGGTCATACCTATAGCGGGCGTCAGGCCATTCGGGCATGGCGGGTCGCGGCAAGAGCGCAGTATCAGTTCGTTGCCGAACCCTTCGAAGCCCTGAGCCAGGACGATATCGTTACGGTACGCGCCAGGGTGAGCGGTAATTTCCCCGGCAGCCCGGTGGTGCTCGACTACCGCTTTCAGCTGGCGGATGCGCGCATCGCCCGCCTGGAGATTAAATAATGGCTGACTTTCTGACCTTCAGCGGCAAACGCGTGCTAATCACCTCCGGAACCAAAGGCGCCGGCGCCGCCACCGTCGCGCTGTTCAGCCAGCTCGGCGCACGGGTGCTCACCTGCGCCCGCCATCCGCCCGCCGTCCCCTCTGCGGCGCTCTTTGTCAAAGCCGATCTGAGCGACGAGGCGGGCTGCGCCCTGCTGGCAAAGGAGGTACAGGAGCAGCTGGGCGGCGTCGATATTATCGTGCATATGCTGGGAGGCTCTTCCGCGCCGGCGGGCGGGTTTGCCGCGCTCGACGACGCGCAGTGGCAGCGGGAGCTGGCGCTTAATCTGTTTCCGGCGGTGCGCCTCGATCGGCTCCTGCTGCCTGAGATGCTGGAAAAACGGTCCGGGGTGATTATTCACGTCTCCTCTATCC
>NZ_JAQGFU010000075.1:0-21247 GCF_030078455.1 Klebsiella sp. Ech2A
CGGCGGTTTGCGGCGGCTGATCGGTCGAGACGCCGCTGCCGCCGTCCAGATCCGGACGTGCCGGCAAGGCATAAGTTTGTTTCGCCACGGTGGTACAGGCCATTCCCGGACCCGAGAGCGAGCCGTCCTGCGCGACGATAATAGGATCGATGCGCACCTTGGTATTATTCGAGGTGTTCAGCCGGTCGGCGGAGGCGCGCGAAAGCGATATCACGCGATCGTTGCCGTACGGGCCGCGATCGTTGATACGCACCACGATCATGCGGCCGTTTGCGACGTTGGTAATACGCGCGTAGCTGGGGATCGGCAGCGTAGGGTGCGCGGCGGTGAGCTGGGTAGGATCGAAGGCCTCACCGGATGCGGTCAGGTTGCTGTTGGGCTCAGCGTCATAAATCGCCGCCAGGCCAGTCTGGGTAAAATTAGACGGGTCCTGCACGATTTTATAGCTTTTACCGTCGCGTTCGTAATCCTGATTTGCCGTCGGATTCGGCGCTTCATAGTGCGGATCGGCGCCGCTGATTTCTACGCTTGGGCCATTACAAACCGCCGGCTGCGGTGTGCTGACGGTTTTTTGTTGAACGTCTTCACCCGAACATGCCGCCAGCAGCCCTGCTGCTATGCAGATCCCCAGCCATTGCTTACGCATTGCGAACCCCTTAAACGCTTTTCGACAACATTTTTCTGTGGGTGTGGATCGACATTACGATACCAAACCCGGCCATCAATACGATCAGGGCTGAGCCCCCGTAGCTCACCAGCGGCAACGGTACCCCCACCACTGGCAAAATACCACTCACCATACCAATATTTACGAAGACATAAACGAATAAAATCAACATTAAACCACCGGCCATGACCCGGCCAAAGGTGGTTTGTGCCTGGGCGGCGATCCACAGCCCGCGCATTATGAGCAGGATATAGAGCGCCAGCAGAACCAGCACGCCAATCAGCCCAAGCTCTTCGGCCAGCACCGCGAAGATAAAGTCGGTATGGCGCTCCGGCAGAAACTCCAGCTGCGACTGGGTGCCGTGTAGCCAGCCTTTCCCGCGCAGTCCGCCGGAACCAATAGCAATTTTAGACTGGATTATGTGATAGCCGGCGCCCAGCGGGTCAGTTTCCGGATCGAGCAGCATCATAACGCGCTGACGCTGGTAGTCGTGCATCAGGAAGAACCACAGAATCGGGATAAACGCGGCGACCAGCACCACCGCTACGCCGATCAGGCGCCAGCTCAGCCCGGAAAGGAACAGCACAAACAGGCCGGACAGGGCGATAAGGATTGAGGTCCCAAGGTCAGGCTGCGCCGCAACCAGCAGAGTCGGCAGGAAAATCAGCACCAGCGCAATGGCGGTATTTTTCAGCGAGGGCGGGCAGACGTCGCGGTTAATAAAGCGCGCCACCATCAGCGGAACGGCGATTTTAGCAATTTCCGAGGGCTGGAAACGGACGACGCCGAGATCCAGCCAGCGCTGGGCGCCTTTCGAGATAGCGCCGAAGGCATCCACCGCCACCAGTAAAATAATACAGAAGATATAGAGATAGGGCGCCCAGCCTTCATACACGCGCGGCGGGATTTGCGCCATGACGATCATAATCACGATACCCATCGCGATTTGGCCAATTTTACGTTCCATCATCCCGATATCCTGGCCGCTTGCGCTCCAGATAACCAGCGCGCTATAGGTCAGCAGCGCCAGCAGTATCAGCACCATGGTGGGATCGAGATGGATTTTATCCCATAGCGATCTTTTGTTTGGATTATCGGTCATTATTGATCCTCCCCCGCCGTCACCGCCGGATTTTCACTCGGCAGATTCGTATTGTTATCGCCCAGCATTATGTGATCGAGAATCTGGCGCATAATCGTCCCGACCGCCGGGCCTGCGCCGCCGTTCTCGAGAATGATCGCCACGGCAACCTGGGGGTTGTTGTAAGGAGCAAACGCCGTCATGAGTTTGTGGTCACGCAGGCGCTCGGCGATTCTGTGCGCGTTATAGGTCTCATTGGCCTTCAGGCCGAATACCTGTGCCGTACCGGATTTCGCCGCGATTTTATAAGGCGCGCTGGCGAAGTACTTATGCGCGGTACCGTTGCCACGGTTGGCCACGCCGAACATTCCGTCTTTGGCTATCTCCCAGAAACCGGAGTGAATATCGCCCACCGGCGGCTCGTGCGGCTGAACCCAGGGTACCTGCTTGCCGTCTTCGACGGTGCTTTGCAGTAGATGGGGCACTTTTACCACGCCGTCGTTAATCAGGATCATCAGCGCCTTGTTCATCTGAATCGGCGTGGCGGTCCAGTAGCCCTGACCGATACCGACCGGAATAGTGTCCCCCTGATACCAGGGCTTTTTAAAGCGCTTCAGCTTCCATTCACGAGTGGGCATATTCCCGGAGCGCTCTTCTGACAGATCGATGCCGGTATAGTGGCCGTAGCCGAATTTATTCATCCATTCCGACAGGCGGTCGATGCCCATATCATAGGCAACCTGATAGAAATAGGTATCCGCAGACTCTTCCAGCGCTTTGGTCACGTTCAGGTGCCCGTGGCCCCATTTTTTCCAGTCGCGATAGCGTTTGTCCGAACCGGGCAGCTGCCACCAGCCGGGATCGAACAGGCTGGTATTGCGGGTGATGACGTTGGCGCTCAGCGCCGAGACGGCAACGTAAGGTTTCACCGTCGAGGCCGGAGGGTAGACCCCCTGCGTGGCGCGGTTGACCAGCGGCGTATTCGGATCGTTGAGCAGCCCGGAGTAGTCCTTGCTGGAGATCCCGTCCACGAACAGGTTCGGATCGTAGCTCGGGGTGGAAACCAGCGCCAGAACGCTGCCGGTGCGCGGATCGGTGACCACCACCGCGGCGCGGCTGCCGGCCAGCAGCGTTTCAATATACTGCTGCAGCTTAAGATCGAGGGTTAAATAGATATCGCGCCCGGCCTGCGGCGGCACCTCTTTGAGCTGACGAATGACGCGGCCGCGGTTGTTGACCTCGACCTCTTCGTAGCCGGTCTGCCCGTGCAGGACGTCTTCATAGTAGCGTTCGATACCCAGCTTGCCGATATCGTGGGTTGAAGCGTAGTTAGCCAGCTTGCCCTCTTTATCCAGGCGATCGACGTCTTTATCGTTAATTTTTGAGACATAGCCGATAACGTGGGTGAGGGCGGAGTTGTAGGGGTAATAGCGGCGCTTATAGCCTTTCACTTCGACGCCGGGAAAGCGATACTGATTGACCGCGAAGCGGGCAACCTGCACTTCGGTCAGGTTAACCTTGACCGGAATGGAGGTGAAGCGGTGGGAACGCGAGCGTTCCTTTTTAAAACCGGCAATATCATCATCCGTGAGGTCAATGACGTCACGCAGCGCGTCCAGCGTCTGCTGCACGTTATCGACCTTCTCCGGCATCATTTCCAGCTGATAGATGGTGCGGTTCAGCGCCAGCGGCGTGCCGTTACGGTCATAGATAATGCCGCGGCTTGGCGGGATGGGAACCAGCTTGATGCGGTTTTCGTTCGAGCGCGTCTGGTAGTCCGTGTAGCGGACTATCTGCACGTTATAAAGATTGGCAACCAGTATGCCGGAAAGCAGCAAAATCCCCAAAAAAGCGACCAGCGCCCGGCGCACAAACAGCGAGGATTCAGCCGTATAGTCGCGGAAAGAATTCTGTAATTTCATTCGCTGCTTAGTCTACCCTGGTCATCATTATTCACGGTGGTAAGGGTGGTTGGTTGTAATGCTCCACGCCCGATACAGGCTCTCCGCAACCAGTACGCGTACCAGCGGGTGAGGCAAGGTCAGGGTGGAGAGCGACCAGCTCTGTTCCGCCGCGGCTTTACACGCCGGAGAAAGCCCCTCGGGGCCGCCGATCAGCAGGCTGACGTCGCGGCCATCTTGCTTCCAGCGCTCCAGCTCACGCGCTACCTGCGGCGTATCCCAGGGTTTCCCCGGAATATCCAGGGTCACGATGCGGTTTTTACCCGCGGCTGCCAGCATCATCTCCCCTTCTTTTTCGAGGATACGCTTGATATCGGCATTTTTACCACGCTTACCGGCGGGGATTTCCAACAGCTCGAACGGCATATCTTTTGGAAAACGACGCAGATACTCACTAAAGCCGGTCTGAACCCAGTCCGGCATTTTGGTGCCAACGGCCACCAGCTGCAGCTTCACGCATTAACTCCAGAGTTTTTCCAGCTCGTAAAGACGACGGCTCTCTTCCTGCATGACGTGAACCATGACGTCGCCAAGATCGACAACAATCCAGTCGGCGGCGCTTTCACCTTCTACGCCCAGCGGCAGCATGCCGGCGGCGCGAGACTCTTGTACCACGTGGTCGGCGATGGACATTACGTGGCGCGTAGACGTGCCGGTGCAGATAATCATGCAATCTGTAATGCTGGATTTGCCATGAACGTCAATGGCTACGATGTCCTGACCTTTCAGGTCATCAATTTTGTCGATAACAAAATCCTGGAGTGCTTTACCCTGCAAGAGTTCCCCCTGGGTGAGTGAAGAGTGAAAATAATAAACAGCCCGGCAGTATACCTGAACTCATAAAAAAGTCGGGATAAATGTCTGCCAACCGGCGTTGGAGGCGGCTATCATCCCATCCATCGCCGCTGATTGCATCGCCATTTTTGTAAAACATCCGTATGGCGGATACCTTCAGGCTGCGGAGAATAGCAGCCTGCTCCGACCTGTCAATGGTCTGGACTGAATTCTTCTTCCGCTCGCCAGACGGCCCGGCTATTTAGTACCCGCAGCGTGGCGAAATCTGCGTGCAGATCGAGCATGCACCACGCGCCGTGCTCGATGGGGAAACGCCACATCGCCGCCGCCGGCATCTCCAGCAGCAGGGCGGTTAACAGGCTAAGCGCTCCCTGATGGCCGACGATGAGCAGATGGTCAAGATGCTGATACTGCGCCAGCGCCTCGCGAAATGCCGCGACCCGCCGGGCAAAATTCTGAAAACTTTCGCCGTTGGTGGGCGCCGCGTGCTGCCAGTCCGCGCACCAGGCGGCATAGTTTTCCGCATCTTCATGCTGCAAATCCCGATGGTGGCGCATTTCCCAGTCGCCGAAGAACATCTCGTTGAGATCGGGGATAAGCTCGCGGGGGATCGCCCGCTCGCCCAGCAGCAGGTCGGCGGTGCGCTGGGTGCGCTCGAGCTCGCTGCAAAGAACGCGGTCAAACGCCACCGCCTGCAGCTGCTGACCAAGCCGGAGGGCCTGGGCCTCGCCGCGTTCGGTGAGGGGAGTGGGGGCGCGTCCGCTGTACAGACCGGCTGCGTTAGCCTGGGTTTCGCCATGACGAACTAACCATAGTTTCATGATTATCCTCACTGAGCCGAAAGGTGAGACGCTAAATTACCCGGCGGCGCCGAGGATTAGCAATAAAGCTTTTGCTGATGAATGTAGTCCAGGACGGCCGCCGGCAGCATATCGGCACAGGATTCGCCGCGTTCAAGGCGCTGGCGAATGAGGGTGGCCGAAATATCAAACCACGGCGTTTCCGCCAGATAGATAGCCCCGGCGGGGCGGCGGCGCAGCTGCTCGACATCGTGGGTTAAATGCTTATCGAGCCACTGCTGGTCCTCCGGGCGCTGCATCACCAGCGGATAGCCCGGACGCCGGCAGACGATCAGGTGCACGTTATCCAGAATGCTGGCGTAGTTGTGCCAGGTGGGGAAGGTGAGCAAAGAGTCCTGGCCGATGATAAATGACAGCGACGGCTTTGGCCCCTGCTCCTGGCGCCACTCCTGCAGCGTTTGCGCCGACCAGGACGGCGTCTGGCGCTGCAGCTCGCGATCGTCGAGCACGAACAGCGGCTTATCAGCAATAGCCAGTTCGAGCATATGCCAGCGCTGGGCGCTGGTTGCCTCGGGCTGGGGACGATGCGGCGGCACGTTGTTAGGAACGATGATCACTTTCCCCAGGCCTATCTGATTCGCCAGAATTTCGACCGGTTTGAGGTGACCGTAATGCACCGGATCGAAGGTGCCTCCGTACATGGCCTGCAGCTGAGTCATATCAACCATCGATAAACACGTCCGCCAGCGCTTTGTGGCAGAGCAGTAAAGAAAGGCTCTCTAATTCGGGCCAGATGCTGGTTCCGTAGTCCTGCTTGAAGGTGAGCTCCGCTCGGGTAAGCAGGGTAACGGCCTGACGCAGCTGATCGCCGCCGAGGCGAGTGAGCGCGTCGGTTAACAGCGGCCGGCGGTTTTGCCACACGCGATGCTTATCGAACAGCGAGCGCAGCGGCGTATGGGCCGACTGGCGCTTCAGGTTCACCAGCAGCAGCAGCTCTCGCTGCAGCGTGCGCAGGAGGATCGCGGGCTCGCTCCCCTCGAGGCGCAGCTGCTGCAGAATATGCAGCACGCGCTTGCTTTTGCCCGCCAGCAGCGCATCGACCCAGTGATACGGCGTAAAGTGGGCGGCATCGTTAACCGCCTGCTCCACGCGCGGCAGCGTGAGCTTGCCGTCCGGCCACAGCAGTGACAGCCGTTCCAGCGCCTGAGATAGCGCCAGCAGGTTGCCTTCGTAGCAGTAGCACAGCAGCTGGCTGGCCGCGTCGTCAAGCTGCAGGCTGCTGTGCTTAGCGCGCGCGGCGAGCCAGCGCGGCAGCTGGGCATATTCCGGCGTCTGGCAGCTTACCTGCACCGCACGGCTGGCGAGGGCGGTGACCCACGCGGCGTTCTCCTGCGCTTTGGTCAACTTATTGCCGCGCACAATCAGCAGCAAATCGTCATGCAGCATGCCGATAAGGGCTGCCAGCTGTTCGTTAATGGCCGCATTGGGGCCATTTTCAGGCAGGATCAGGAGCAGCGTTTGGCGGCTGGAGAACAGGCTCATTGCCTGACTCAGCGAGAAGAGAGCGTGCCAGTCGGTGCCGGCATCAATCGTCGCGGTATGGTGTTCAATAAAGCCCTGAACGGCAGCGGCTTCGCGAATCGCATCCTGACTTTCCTGCAGCAGCAGAGGATCGCTACCCAGCAGTAAATAGGCCGCGCGCAGCCCTTCATTGAGCTGCGCGCGGAGCTGTTCCGGGTACAACCGAATCATCAGTTACCCAGCGTGGTGGCGACGCGAGTGCCGGAGGTGGAGGAGGTCGTGGTGACCGGCTTCTCCTCGCCTTTGGTGGCTTCGACATCCGCAACGTGAACGCTCGGCAGCTTACGAATCAGCTGCTCTGCCGCTTTGTCGTACATCTCCTGGATAATCATATCCTGCTCGGCATCCTTCGCTAACGCCGCCTGCGGGTTATCGAAGAACGAGCGGTAGACTTTCGTCGTGATCGGATAGATATCATGACCCGGGATCAGCACGCTGGCGTGAACCGTCATCACCATCTGGTACTCAGCGGTACGTCCGTCCTGGAAAATGGAGGCCGTATCTTTCTGAATAGACGATGATTCCAGACGCAGAGAAGGAACATCCTTACGCAGCGTGCTGCCATCGATCAGTTCAACCCCGTTCAGGCGCAGCTGGTTACGCACCGAACGGCTCAGCGGCCCGTTCGGATCGCCCGACTGGAAGATCATGGTTTTCATTGCGGTTGGGACCTGGGTAGTACTGCGCAGGTGCCAACCGCATCCGGCGGTGATTAACACCGCCAGAGATAACAACAATGTTGCCAGATATCGCACGCTTCCTCCTGCGCTTAGCCAACGACCAGATTGAGCAGTTTGCCCGGAACGTAGATCACTTTACGTACGGTGACGCCGTCGAGATACTTCGCGACCAGATGTTCCTGACCCGCGCGGGCGCGGACCTGATCTTCGGTGGCATCGACCGGTACGGTAATTTTACCACGAACCTTACCATTAACCTGGACGACGACCAGGGTAGTATTTTCAACCATGGCGCTCTCGTCGGCGACCGGCCACGGTGCGCTGTCGATATCGCCTTCGCCGCCCAGCTCCTGCCATAAGGTGAAGCTCGCGTGCGGGGTGAACGGGTTGAGCATACGCACCACCGCCAGCAGCGCTTCACGCATCAGCGCGCGATCCTGCTCGCCTTCCTGCGGCGCTTTCGCCAGCTTGTTCATCAGCTCCATGATCGCCGCGATGGCGGTGTTGAAGGTCTGACGACGGCCGATATCATCGGTCACTTTCGCGATAGTTTTGTGCACGTCGCGGCGCAGCGCCTGCTGATCTTCGCTCAGGCTGGCAGCGTCGAGGGCAATGGCCGGGCCCTGAGTCGTGTGCTCGTAGACCAGCTTCCAGACGCGCTTGAGGAAGCGGTTCGCCCCTTCAACGCCGGACTCCTGCCATTCGAGAGTCATATCTGCCGGAGAGGCGAACATCATGAACAGACGCACGGTATCCGCGCCGTAGCGCTCAACCATCACCTGCGGGTCGATGCCGTTGTTCTTCGACTTGGACATTTTGCTCATGCCGGTATACACCAGCTCGCGGCCCTGCGGATCGAAGGCCTTAACGATACGGCCTTTCTCGTCGCGCTCGACGGTGGCATCAACCGGGGAGACCCAGTTACGCTCGCCGTTTTCGCCGACGTAGTAGAACGCGTCCGCCAGAACCATCCCCTGACACAGCAGCTGCTTAGCCGGCTCGTCAGAGTTAACCATACCCGCGTCGCGCATCAGCTTGTGGAAGAAGCGGAAGTACAGCAGGTGCATGATCGCGTGTTCGATGCCGCCGATATAGATATCAACCGGCAGCCAGTAGTTCGCCGCTTGCGGATCCAGCATGCCCTGGTCGTACTGCGGGCAGGTGTAGCGCGCGTAGTACCAGGAGGATTCCATAAAGGTATCAAAGGTATCGGTTTCACGCAGAGCAGGCTGGCCGTTGACGGTGGTTTTAGCCCACTCAGGGTCGGCCTTAATCGGGCTGGTGATGCCGTCCATGACCACGTCTTCAGGCAGGATAACCGGCAGCTGATCTTCCGGGGTCGGCATGACCGTGCCGTCTTCCAGGGTGACCATTGGGATCGGTGCGCCCCAGTAGCGCTGACGGGATACGCCCCAGTCGCGCAGACGGTAGTTCACCTTACGCTCGCCGACGCCTTTTTCGACCAGTTTATTAGTAATAGCAACGAAGGCTGCTTTGAAGTCGAGGTTATCGAATTCACCTGAGTTGCAGCAAACACCGTCTTTCTCAAAATAAGGTTGTGCGATCTCGTCGCTTAGTAAGCGCATGAATTCTGCACGTTGTTCTGAAGTTAGCGGTTCGAAGTCCCCTGGATGTTTAGCTGACTCTAAACCTCTACTTAATACATCTTCATAACCAATCTGTAATGGCGATTTGATTACACGTTTTATCGGCAAACCATATTTTGTGGCAAACTCATAGTCGCGCTGGTCGTGGCCCGGAACCGCCATCACCGCGCCGGTACCGTACTCCATCAGCACGAAGTTGGCCGCCCATACCGGAATAGCTTCGCCGGTCAGCGGGTGAATGGCTTTAAAGCCGGTATCGACGCCTTTTTTCTCCATCGTCGCCATTTCAGCTTCTGCGACTTTGGTGTTGCGGCATTCGTCGATAAACGCAGCCAGCGCCGGGTTATTGGCTGCCGCCTGCTGCGCCAGCGGGTGGCCCGCGGCTACGGCCAGGTAGGAGCAGCCCATAAAGGTATCAGGACGCGTGGTGTAGACGGTCAGCTTGTCGGCGTAGTCGTTAACGTTGAAGGATATTTCGACCCCTTCAGAACGGCCGATCCAGTTGCGCTGCATGGTCTTGACGGTATCCGGCCAGTGATCCAGATTATCCAGATCTCTTAGCAGCTCGTCGGCGTAGGCGGTAATTTTGATAAACCACTGCGGGATCTCTTTACGCTCAACTTTGGTATCGCAGCGCCAGCAGCAGCCGTCGATAACCTGTTCGTTGGCGAGCACGGTCTGGTCGTTAGGGCACCAGTTCACCGCGGAGGTTTTCTTATATACCAGGCCTTTTTTATACAGTTCGGTGAAGAACTTCTGCTCCCAGCGGTAGTATTCCGGGGTGCAGGTCGCCACTTCACGGCTCCAGTCGTAGCCGAAGCCCAGCTTTTTCAGCTGGTTTTTCATGTAGGCGATGTTGTCATAGGTCCACGGCGCCGGCGCCGTATTGTTTTTTACCGCCGCGCCTTCTGCAGGCAGGCCGAACGCATCCCAGCCGATGGGCTGCAGGACGTTTTTACCGAGCATACGCTGGTAGCGGGCAATCACATCGCCGATGGTGTAGTTACGCACGTGGCCCATGTGTAGTCGGCCAGAAGGATAAGGTAGCATCGACAGGCAGTAGTACTTCTCTTTGCTCTCGTCTTCAGTGACTTCAAATGTACGATTATCGTCCCAGTGAAGCTGGACTTTCGATTCTATCTCTTCCGGGCGGTATTGCTCTTGCATGGCAGCCAGTGGTCCTGTTTTCAATACAGCTACAAATGTAGCCAATGGATGTGTTATTTCAGATCGGCATAGCATAGCCCAAACGCCCACGTCAAAACAGCCTTTCGCACATTAACATCGGCAAAAGCGGCGCAGAATATTTAGCGACTCTGTGGCCTGAATGGCAAAGCAACCGGCAGATAACGTCTATTATTAGAATAAGTTAACCACACAGGAGGCGAAATGATGAACAAGGTTGCTCAATTCTACCGCGAGCTGGTGTCAACGCTCAGCGAACGGTTACGCAGTGGAGAGCGTGATATAGACGCGCTGGTGGAGCAGGCGCGGGTGAGAATCAGCCAGTCCGGTGAGTTAACGCATCGCGAAGTTGAGACGCTGACTAAGGCGGTAAGGCGCGATCTGGAAGAGTTCGCCCGCAGCTATGAAGAGAGCCATGATGAGCTAACGGACAGCGTATTTATGCGGGTTATAAAGGAGAGCCTGTGGCAGGAGCTGGCCGATATTACCGATAAAACCCAGCTTGAGTGGCGCGAGGTGTTTCAGGACCTGAATCACCACGGCGTGTACCAGAGCGGTGAGGTGGTTGGGCTGGGCAATCTGGTGTGCGAGAAGTGTCACCACCATCTGGCGGTTTACACCCCGGACGTGCTGCCGCGCTGCCCGAAGTGCGGCCACGATCAGTTCCAGCGCCGGCCGTTTGAACCTTGATATTCCGCGTTGAGTATCGCCGTAAACAGCGCGCACGAGAGCCCGTGCGCGCCTGACCGTTAGTGGAGGATTTTGGCGAGGAAGTCCTTGGCGCGCTCGGACTGCGGGTTGGCGAAAAATGCTTCCTTGTCAGCATCTTCGACGATCTTCCCTTCATCCATAAAGATAACCCGGTTGGCCACCTTGCGCGCGAAGCCCATTTCGTGGGTGACGACCATCATGGTCATGCCTTCGTTTGCCAGTTCGACCATGACGTCCAGCACTTCGTTGATCATCTCCGGATCCAGCGCCGACGTTGGTTCGTCAAACAGCATGGCAATCGGATCCATGCACAGCGCGCGGGCGATGGCGACGCGCTGCTGCTGGCCGCCTGAAAGCTGCGCCGGGTATTTTTCCGCATGGGCGGAAAGCCCCACGCGCTCCAGCAGCTTCAGGCCTTTGGCGCGGGAAGCGGCTTTATCGCGGTTGAGCACTTTGACCTGCGCCAGCGTCAGGTTGTCGATAATCGACAGATGCGGAAACAGCTCAAAGTGCTGGAATACCATCCCGACGCGTGAGCGCAGCTTCGCGAGGTTGGTCTTTTTATCGTTCACCTGAGTGCCGTCAACGGTTATCTCGCCCTGTTGAATCGGCTCCAGGCCGTTAACGGTTTTAATCAGCGTGGATTTTCCCGAACCGGACGGCCCGCAAACCACCACCACTTCGCCTTTTTTCACTTCCGTGGAGCAGTCGGTCAGCACCTGAAAGTGACCATACCATTTTGAAACGTTTTTCAGGGTAATCATTACACAGTCCTTTTCTTCAACCAGCTGACCAACAGCGATGCGCTGAGACTAATTGCAAAATAAACGGCACCTGCGAACAGGATCATTTCGACCTGGGTTCCGTCACGCTCGCCGATCGTGGACGCGGTGCGGAAGAAATCTGCCAGGCTCAGAACATAGACCAGCGAGGTATCCTGGAACAGGACGATCCCCTGGGTTAACAGCAGCGGCACCATCGCGCGAAAGGCCTGCGGCAGGATAATCAGCTTCATCGACTGCCAGTGGGTCATCCCCAGCGCCAGCGCGGCGCTGGACTGGCCGCGGGAGATACTCTGGATGCCGGCGCGGATAATTTCCGAATAGTACGCGGCTTCAAACATGGAGAACGCAATCATGGCCGAGATAAGCCGGATATCGGTCTTCGGCGACAGGCCAAGCACGTTCTGTAAAAAGCCGGGAACAATCAGATAAAACCACAGCAGCACCATCACCAGCGGGATGGAGCGGAAGACGTTAACGTAGGTTTTGGCAAACCACGCCAGCGGTAAAAAGCTCGATAGACGCATGACCGCCAGCAGGGTGCCCCAGACGATACCGATAACGATGGCGATAACGGTGATTTTCAGGGTGATAACCAGTCCCGCCAGCAGATACGGCATGGATGGAACGATAGAACTCCAGTCAAAATCATACATAGCTATTTGCCCCCCAAATTGCCCGGCAGGCGAACTTTGCGCTCAACCACATACATAATCAGCATAATCACCGCGTTAATGAACACATAGGCGAGGGTAATGGCGGTAAACGACTCCCAGGCGTGGGCGGAGTAGTCCAGCAGCTTGCCCGCCTGCGCCGCCATGTCCGCCAGCCCGATGGTGGAGGCGATGGCCGAGTTTTTTACCAGGTTCATCATTTCCGACGTCATCGGCGGGACGATAACCCGATAGGCGTTGGGCAGCAGAACGTAGCGGTAGGTTTGCGGCAGGGTGAGACCCATTGCCAGCCCGGCGTTTTTCTGCCCGCGCGGCAGCGACTGGATCGCCGCTCGCACCTGCTCACACACGCGTGCGGCGGTAAACAGCCCGAGGCAGAGCATGGAGGAGATAAAGAACTGAATATTGGGATCCAGCTCGGATTTAAACCACATGCCGATATTTTCCGGCAGCAGTTCCGGCACCACCAGGTACCAGGTAAAGAACTGCACGATCAGCGGAACGTTACGGAACAGTTCGACGTAGCAGGTGCCGATGCCGGATAGCAGTCGATTTGGGGCGGTACGTAAAATACCGAATAGCGAGCCGACGAAAAAAGCGATGATCCAGGCGGTAACCGACAGGGCGACGGTGACCTGAAAGCCGCTCCATAGCCAGCCCAGATAGGTGGTGTTGCCGAACGGGGCCTGTTGCAGGAATATCCCCCAGTTCCAGTCTATTGACATAAATGACTCCTGGAAAAAAAAGGGTAGCAGCGCTACCCTCGAAGATCCTTGCCCAGCGTACTTCGGTGTTCGCGGCGGCTGGGGAACGACCAGCCGCCGTATAGTCTGTCCGTGCTGTGACAACAATCGGGAGGGCAGGATTTCCCGCCCCTTGTTGTTTTAATTAGTTAAGAGCTTTGTCATTTGGTGATTTGAACAGCGCCTTCATATCTTCAGAGAGTTCGAAGTTCATATTCAGGTTCTTCGGCGGGATTGGGTTCTTGAACCACTTGTCGAACCATTTTGCCGCTTCGCCAGAGGTCTGCGCCTTGGCAACGGTGTCGTCTACCAGGGTTTTGAACTGCGGGTCATCTTTACGCAGCATGCAGCCGTAGGCCTCTTTGGACTGCGGCGTGCCGATAATTTCCCAGTTATCCGGCTTCTTGGCCTTGGCACGTTCGCCGGCCAGCAGGGCGTCATCCATCATAAAGGCCACCGCGCGGCCGCTTTCCAGAGTACGGAAGGAGTCGCCGTGATCTTTAGCGCTGATGATGCGCATATTCATTTTTTTCTCGTCGTTCAGCTTGTGCAGCAGAATTTCTGAGGTGGTCCCGGAAGTCACCACCACGGCTTTATCTTTCAGGTCAGCAAAATCTTTGATCGCGCCGCCCTTTTTCGCCAGCAGGCGGGTGCCGACGACAAAAATGGTGTCAGAGAAAGCCGCCTGTTTCTGCCGCTCCAGGTTGTTGGTGGTGGAGCCGCATTCGAAATCGTAGGTGCCGTTTTGCAGCAGCGGAATACGGTTCTGCGAGGTGACCGGAATCAGTTTTACCTGCAGGTCAGGCTTGTTCAGCTTCTTCTTGATAGCATCGACGATGGCGTTGGAGTAATCCTGCGAGTAGCCGACGACCTTCTGCTGGTTATCGTAGTAGGAGAACGGCACGGATGATTCACGATGGCCAACCACGATCACGCCGTTTTTGGCAATTTTATCCAGAGTGCTCTGGCCTGTAGCCGGTGCGGCATCTTCCGCGTGCGCCAGGCCGGCGGTCATACCCATGACCAGCATTGCTGTGGCCAGTTTACGTAATTGCATATCCAACTCCTTATCCGCAGCGCCAGGGACGCCATTGATGCCCATTGTGATTGTGTGTGAGCTTTATTATCGCTGCCGCCTTTAAGTGCAGCGTTTGTATGTGTTTGTTAGCATTTAGTTTGGCTTAATGTAAAGATTTTGCTGTGATATTGTTTATTTTTGCGAAGTGCTCCGCACCATTTAAAGGCAAAAATCGCTCATTGCACCAAAATAGCGCGCGGCAGGTCTGCCTGTGGTGCAACCCGGTTGTACCAGCAGCCATAGCGGCGCGACGTAAGTATATTAAGCAATGAGCGTGCCAGATTGGGCGGGAAGGGAGAATTCCCCGGTGACGGGCATCACCGGGGCAGGCGGAGAGTATCCGCTAAGCAGGGATTAGCGGCGGCGCTGACGCAGGCTCATCAGCAGGGCGCCAAAGCCAAACAGCGCGGTCAGCGCCCACAGCGGCCAGTTGCCGGTGCGGGCGTACGGCGTCAGGCCCGTCGTCGGAGTGACCTTAGTGGTGAGCACGGCGCGGGTGAACTGCGGGATCATGTCTTGAATTTCACCCCGCGGGCCAATGACGGCGGTAATGCCGTTATTGGTGCTGCGCAGCAGCGGACGCGCCAGCTCCAGCGCGCGCATGCGCGCCATCTGGAAGTGCTGCCACGGGCCTATCGACTTGCCAAACCAGGCGTCGTTGGAGATGGTCAGCAGGAAGTCGGTATCCGGGCGGAAATTATCGCGCACCTGCTCACCGAGGATTATCTCGTAGCAGATAGCGGCCGTTAGCTTCAGGTTATGCGCCACCAGCTGCGGCTGAACGTACGGGCCGCGGCTAAAGGAGGACATCGGCAGATCGAAGAACGGTGCCAGCGGGCGCAGAATCGATTCCAGCGGCACAAATTCGCCAAACGGAACCAGATGGTTCTTGTTATAGCGATCCGTGGAGTCGTAGCTGTAAGGGTTATCCTTGCCCAGCGTAATGATGGTGTTGTAGGTATCGTATCGGTTCTGCTTGTTCAGTCGGGCATCGACGATGCCGGTGACCAGCGAACTGTTTTTCGACCGCAGCAGGTCATCCATCATGGTGAGGAAATTCTGCTGATTGATCTCCAGATCCGGAATGGCGGATTCGGGCCAGATAATCAGCTGGGATGAGCCCATATGCGGCTGGGTCAGATCCATATAGGTCTTCAGCGTGTTGAACAGCTGCTTTTCATCCCACTTCAGGGCCTGCGGAATATCCCCCTGCACCAGCGACACTTCGGTCGCGCGCTCGGGCAGCAGCTGATACCACTGAATGTAGCGCAGCGGGAAGGGCAGGGCGAAGAGCACCGCGGCGATAATCAGCGGTTTCCAGCGACGCTCGACGGCGGCCAGCGCCAGCAGACCGCTGACGACCATCAGCAGGAAGTTAATCGCCTCAACGCCCACGATCGGGGCCAAGCCCTTCAGCGGGCCGTCAATCTGGCTGTAGCCGAACTGCAGCCACGGGAAGCCGGTCAGCACCCAGCCGCGCAGAAACTCGGTGATTTGCCAGACTACGGGCGCGGCGATGGCGACGCGCAGCCAGCTGGTTTTAGGCCACAGGCGGGAGAGCAGACCACCAAACAGCCCGGTGTACAGCGACATGTACGCCGCCAGCAGCACCACGAGGAATACGTTGACCGGGCCAGGCATGCCGCCAAACTGCGCGATGCTGACGTAAACCCAGTTGATCCCCGAACCGAACAGCCCCATGCCCCAGAAGAAACCAATCCAGGCGCTCTGCAAAGGACGACGGTTAAGGGTTAAGCCCTGCAGGCCGATGAGCGAAATAATCGCCGCGGGCCAGATGTCATAAGGAGAAAAAGCCAGCGTTCCGCTGGCTCCGAATAATAGCGCCAGCAGCAGACGTACGCGCTGGCGTTCGAGAAGAGAGGCAAATACCATTTAGGTTAATCGTCCCGTTAAATTAGAGCCAGGCTCATTAGACTATTTTATTTGCCAGTTTGCGCCTGGGCAGTGCTCAGATCCTCACGTACTACCTGTACGCTCCGGTTCTTGCGCGCTGTCCGTGCCCAAACTGGCGGCAACAATGACGCCTACTGAGTCAGGCTCTTAGTCTTCCAGCTTCGGCTGCGGCGCGTCGTCAGGAAGTTTGACATGTACCTGGATAATACGTCGGCTATCGGCCATTGCGACCTTGAATTGGTAACCATCAATGTCGATAGACTCGCCGCGAGCCGGCAGATGGCCAAAGGCCTGCATCACCAGCCCGCCAATGGTATCAACCTCTTCATCGCTGAAGTGGGTGCCGTAGGCTTCGTTGAAGTCTTCAATCGAGGCCAGCGCGCGGACCGTCCAGGTGTGGCGGCTCAGCTGACGAAAATCGATATCTTCTTCTTCATCGTATTCGTCTTCGATTTCACCGACGATAAGCTCAAGGATGTCTTCAATGGTCACCAGACCGGAGACGCCGCCAAACTCATCGATAACGATAGCCATATGATAACGCTGGGAGCGGAACTCTTTCAGCATGCGGTCAACCCGCTTGCTTTCAGGCACGACAACCGCCGGGCGTAACACTTGTTCCATGCTGAAGGCTTCGGAATTGCTGCGCATAAACGGCAGCAGATCTTTGGCCATCAGAATCCCTTCGATGTGATCTTTGTCTTCGCTGATCACCGGGAAACGCGAGTGGGCGGATTCGATGATGACATCGAGGCACTCGTCCAGGGTCTGGTTGCGTTTCAGGGTAATCATCTGCGAGCGGGGGATCATAATATCGCGGACGCGCTGGTCGGCGATATCCATTACCCCTTCGAGCATATCGCGCGTATCTTCGTCGATAAGGTCGTTTTGCCCGGAATCACGGATCAGCGCCAGCAGTTCATCACGGTTTTTGGGTTCTCCGTGAAAGAGCTGGCTGAGTAACAGGGAGAAGAATCCCTTTTTGCTGTTTACTGTGTCACTACTGTGTGAGTTGTCGTCGCTCATGGCGTCGTGTGGGTTCTCATGTTAGTTAAATCGTCGCCCGTCGCGCGTATACTCAGCGCCCGGCATAGCGGCCAGTCGCCGGCAAAGCCGGCGGCAGGTTATTCCTTCTCGGCAATGTACGGATCCTCATAGCCCAGAGCAAGCATTATCTCTGTTTCAAGGCTTTCCATCTCTTCCGCTTCTTCATCAACGATATGGTCATAGCCCAGCAGGTGCAGACTGCCGTGAATCACCATATGCGCCCAGTGCGCTTCCAGCGGTTTTTCCTGCTCTTTCGCTTCCTGCTCAACCACCTGGCGGCAGATGATCAAATCGCCGAGCAGCGGCAGCTCGATGCCCGGTGGCGCTTCGAAGGGGAACGACAGCACGTTAGTCGGCTTATCCTTGCCGCGATAGGTCAGATTTAGCTCGTGGCTCTCGGCTTCGTCTACCAGGCGAACGGTCACTTCCGACTCTTCCTGGAACTGAGGGATCACGGCATCCAGCCAGCGCTGAAACTGCGCTTCATCCGGCAGCCCGCCGTTCTCTTCGCAAGCCAGCTGTAAATCGAGAATAACCTGACTCATTTTTGCTCCTGTTCCTGGGCTTCGCGTTTGCGCTCGGCGGCCAGTTCTGCTTTACGTTTTTGATCCGCCTCTTCCCACGCCTCATAGGCGTTAACGATGCGGGCCACCACCGGGTGGCGCACGACGTCTTCACTATTGAAGAAGTTGAAGCTGATTTCATCGACTTCCGCCAGCACTTCGATAGCGTGACGCAGGCCAGATTTGGTGCTGCGCGGCAGGTCAATCTGGGTGACGTCGCCGGTAATCACCGCTTTAGAGTTAAAGCCGATACGGGTCAGGAACATCTTCATCTGCTCGATGGTGGTGTTCTGGCTCTCATCGAGAATGATAAAGGCGTCGTTCAGCGTACGGCCGCGCATATAGGCCAGCGGCGCGACTTCAATCACGTTGCGCTCGATCAGCTTCTCAACTTTCTCAAAGCCCATCATTTCGAACAGCGCGTCGTACAGCGGGCGCAGGTAGGGATCGACCTTCTGGCTCAGATCCCCCGGCAGGAAGCCCAGCTTCTCTCCGGCCTCAACGGCGGGGCGGGTCAGCAGAATACGGCGCACGTCCTGACGCTCCAGGGCATCGACCGCGGCGGCAACCGCCAGATAGGTTTTCCCGGTGCCGGCAGGGCCGACCCCGAAGGTGATATCGTGGTCGAGGATGTTGGCGACGTACTGCGCCTGGTTTGGCGTGCGGGGCTTAATCACGCCGCGCTTGGTCTTGATATTAATGGCCTTGCCGTACTCCGGGACGCTCTCGGCGCTCTGCTCGAGCACGCGGGCCTCTTTGATGGCAAGGTGAATCTGCTCCGGCTCGATATCGTTAATCTGCCCGCGCATGGGGGCGGTATCGACGTACAGGCTGCGCAGAATATCCGCCGCCGCGTTGACGCATATTGGGCGTCCGGTCAGCTTAAAGTGGTTGTCACGGCGGTTGATTTCGATGCCCAACCGGCGCTCAAGCTGTTTGATGTTGTCGTCAAACGGGCCGCACAGCCCAAGCAGGCGTGCGTTGTCCGCTGGTTCCAGGGTGATTTCGCGAGTTTCTGTGTTCAAGCTGTTCCTCTTATCTGCGTTTTGCCGGGAGATAAACGGGTATAGCCGCCATCTTGCAGGCGATACCCCGGCGGGTAAGGAAATTATTCACGTCACGGGAATATGGCGCAAGCATTGCTATGAATATTGGGTCCGGGAGAGGAAATACAAGGCCTGCCGGAGCCGGCAGGCCTGAACGGATTAAGGCTGATAAAGCGTGGCGCCCGAATCGTTTTCTTTGCGGGTCCGCGCGATAACCGATTGCGGTGATTCCACAATGCGCAGGCCCATCTCCTCTTCGGTACGCACGATTTTTCCGCGCAGCGAGTTGGTATAGACGTCGACGATCTCGACGTCGACAAACTTGCCGACCATATCCGGCGTCCCTTCGAAGTTGACGACCCGGTTATTTTCGGTGCGCCCGGTGAGCTCCATAATGCTCTTGCGGGAGGTGCCTTCGACCAGAATACGCTGGGTGGTGCCGAGCATCCGGCGGCTCCAGGCCATCGCCTGCTGGTTGATGCGCTCCTGCAGAATATAGAGGCGCTGTTTTTTATCTTTTTCCGGGACGTCGTCGACCATATCCGCCGCCGGCGTGCCCGGACGCGCGGAGAAGACAAAGCTGTAGCTGACGTCAAGATTCACGTCGGCAATCAGCTTCATGGTCTTCTCGAAATCGTCGTTGGTTTCACCGGGGAAGCCGACGATAAAGTCGGAGCTTATCTGGATATTTGGCCGCGCTTCGTACAGCTTGCGCACGATGCCTTTATATTCCAGCGCCGTGTGGGTGCGCCCCATCAGGTTCAGCACGCGGTCAGAGCCGCTCTGTACCGGCAGATGCAGGAAGCTTACCAGCTCCGGAGTGTCGCGGTAGACGTCGATAATATCATCGGTAAATTCGATCGGGTGGCTGGTGGTGAAGCGAATGCGGTCGATCCCGTCGATCGCCGCCACCAGACGCAGCAGATCGGCAAAGCTGCCGGTGGTGCCGTCGTAGTTTTCGCCGCGCCAGGCGTTAACGTTCTGCCCCAGCAGGTTGACCTCGCGGACGCCCTGAGCCGCCAGCTGGGCAATCTCGAACAGGATATCGTCAGAAGGACGGCTGACCTCTTCACCGCGGGTATAGGGCACCACGCAGTAGGTACAGTATTTGTTGCAGCCTTCCATAATCGAGACGAACGCGGTTGGCCCGTCGGCGCGGGGTTCTGGCAGGCGGTCAAACTTTTCGATCTCCGGGAAGCTGACGTCAACCACCGGCCGGCGGTTGCCGCGCACCGAGTTAATCATTTCCGGCAGACGATGGAGCGTCTGCGGACCAAAAATAATATCGACATAGTGGGCGCGCTGACGGATGAGCTTGCCCTCCTGCGAGGCGACGCAGCCGCCGACGCCGATAATCAGGTTGGGATTTTTTTCTTTCAGTAATTTCCAGCGGCCCAGCTGGTGGAAGACTTTTTCCTGGGCCTTCTCGCGGATTGAGCAGGTATTGAGCAGCAGGACGTCCGCTTCTTCCGCGATTTCAGTGAGCTGATACCCGTGCGTGGCATCCAGCAGATCGGCCATCTTTGATGAATCGTATTCGTTCATCTGACAGCCCCAGGTTTTAATATGGAGTTTTTTTGTCATCGACATGCTCATGCTCAATTATAGATATCCAAAATGACGGGTACAGACGCTCTATGAATTTCGAATTGCAGGCGGCAGGCCCGGGAGGTCCCAGCATCATAGGTCGCTATGCGACTGGGGCGAGCGGGTGCAGCCAGGGCACCTGCAATTTGAAAAACGACGAGTATAGCCAGGATTGCAGGGGGCACATTGTAATGCTTTGGGGGTGCCCTGACCAGCGCGAGCGTAATCACCGCAGGGCGCCTGAAAATCCGGTAAACTGAATGGATTGAGGTTTTAAGGATAATTGCCATGACAACTCACGCAACGGATGTCGCCATTATTGGCGGTGGAATGGTCGGCGGCGCCCTGGCGCTAGGGCTGGCACAGCACGGTTTTACGGTAACGGTCATCGAGAAGGCCGCGCCGGCGGCTTTTGACCCGACCCAGCCGCCGGACGTGCGCATTTCGGCGATCGGCGCTTCTTCCGTCGGGCTATTAAAAAGCCTCGGCGTCTGGGAGACGATACGCGCGATGCGCGTGCATCCGTATCGTCGGCTGGAGACCTGGGAGTGGGAAGCGGCTCACGTCTCCTTCGACGCCGCGGAGCTGGCGCTCTCTGAGCTGGGCTACATGGTGGAGAATAACGTGCTGCAGCTGGCTCTGTGGCAGGCGCTGGAGGCGCATGAGCAGGTTACGCTGCGGGTTGGCGTTTCGCTGCAGGCGCTGCAGCGCGAATCTGCGCATACGCTGTCTCTTATAACCATCT
>NZ_JAQGFU010000076.1:0-21217 GCF_030078455.1 Klebsiella sp. Ech2A
CGGGCGCGGCGCGGTGCTGCTGATCACCGGCGGGGAAGAAACCGGCTGCGACGGCGCGCGGGCGCTGATCGCCTCCGGCACGCTGCCGGAGATTGGCGCGCTGATCGTCGGTGAACCCACCGCCAACTACCCGGTTATCGGGCACAAAGGCGCGCTGTGGCTGCGTGCGGAAACCCGGGGCAAAACCGCCCACGGCGCGATGCCGGAGCTGGGGATTAACGCCATCTATCTGGCGGCGGATGCGCTGGGTAAGATCCGCCATTTTTCGCCCGGCGCGCCGCATCCGCTGATGAAGCAGCCCACGCTCAACGTCGGACGCATTGAGGGCGGGCTCAATATTAACTCCGTGCCGGACCGCGCGTGCTTTGATGTCGATATCCGCAGCGCCCCCAATTTACAGCACGCCGTCATTCGACAGCGGCTGAGCGCGCTGCTTGGCGAGAGCGTGACGCTCACTACCCTGGTCGATCTGCCCGCGGTGCTGAGCGAAGCGCGGCACGCGTGGATAGCCCAGGTTTATCAGCGCTGCCAGCCGCTGCACGATATGCCGCTGACGCCGCGGGTGGTGCCCTACTTTACCGACGCCTCCCTGCTGCTGCCCGCGCTGGGTAATCCGCCGTGCATTATTCTCGGCCCCGGCGAGCCGTCGATGGCCCACCAGACCGACGAGTACTGCCTGCTCAGCCGGCTGGAGGAGGCCAAGCGGCTGTACGGGGAGCTTATCGGCGACTGGATGGCCTAGCGCTGCAAAAGTTTCAATGTCACCCCGGGGAAAAATATTATATCTTCATCAATCATCTGGCACCGCCCAGCCGCCTGGCGACGGCACCGCCCGCCGCTAAGCCATTTATTGATTAACAATCTCGAGGTTGATCGTGCAGGATCTTGTCAGATTTGGTCGTATCGCGGCCGTGCTACCGGTTAAAAACATCGCCATCGCCAAAGAGTTCTATATCAACGGGCTGAACTTCAGCGCTGTTTTTGAAAACGGAGATCCGGTGGGTTTTATGATCATAAAGCGTGAAGAGGCTGAACTCCATTTAACCCTCCAGCCGCAGCACAAAGCACCCTCCTGGCCTGGTGCGCACCTGCTGGTGGATGATGCCAACGCCTTATACGCCCGCTGTCAGGAAATTGGTGCGAGGATAATTAAAAGCCTGGAGGATAAAGATTATGGTATTCGGGCATTTGTGTTCGCCGATCCGGATGGAAATCGTATCGACGTTGGGCAGATACTGCAGAAGTAATTAAGGCCGGCTTTACGACCAAACCCCATACGTCTTTATACGCAACATATTTCTTCCCGCACGGCGTCGCTTTCGGCCTCCCGCGCGAGACGCTAGTATGCCGGGCGTTTATTTTGCCGCTTTAGCCCGGCGTCCTTCGGTGGTTACATTTTAAGGCTTTCTTTTGATAAGGATTTTAAAATGAGCATCATTTACGTCGTTGTTTTAACTTATATAAAACCGCTCGAAGAGGTTGATTCCCACATACCTGCTCACGTTGAGTGGCTTAAACAGGGCTACTCGGATGGGGTGTTTTTGGCGTCAGGCAGGAGAATTCCCCGTAATGGCGGCGTCATCCTTGCAAAAGCTGACAGCATCGAAACGCTGAAAGCACGTCTCAGCCAGGATCCATTCCAAAAATTTAAAATAGCTAACGCGGATATTATTCCCTTCGATAGCAGTATGAGAGCTCCGCTGCTCGAAAATATTTTCTGACTTTACGTCGGAACCGCACGCCGGGCGGCTAAAACGGCGCGAGCGGCCGCCGGTTTGCCGCTTAGGCCAGGAATGATATCGTTGCCCTTTGGGGCATTCATGAGGAGTTGATGGGTATGGATATTAAGCTGTCCGGGGGATGTTTGTGCGGTTTTATCAGATTCGTTGCGGTCAATCCTTCCTCCCGTCATACCTGCTCCTGCGATATATGTCAGAAGCATTCCGGCTGCCAGACTGCAGTATGGCTTGAGTTCCGTGCGGCTGACGTTGCATGGACCGGCGAAGGGGGCAGGCCTTCGGTATACCGTTCGTCTGCGGCTTCATCGAGGGCGTTCTGCGGCCAGTGTGGCGCCTCCATCGGCGCCATAGATGATGCCCCGGTTATTGCTTTGCTTAGCGGTGTTTTTGACAATAATCATCATGATTTTTTCTCACCCGAAACCCACTCATTTGAAGATATGAAGCCTGAATGGTGGCGAAAAATCATGCCTGATTCATCCGTATAAATGCGCCTGAAACCCCCGCTCTCACGCCGGGGTTAGCCGGCGCCGATCATCAGGTCGAGGTTTTGCACCGCGGCGCCCGACGCCCCTTTGCCGAGATTATCGAAGACTGCCGTCAGCAGGATTTGCCCGCTCTCAGGATTGGAAAATACGCCCAGCGCCATCTCGTTGCTGCCGTTCAGCTGCTGGGGATCGAGACGCTCAATCTCGCCGACGACTTCAGGCGCCAGCACCTTGACCAAATCGCTATGGCGATAATGCTGCTCCAGGCAGGCATGTACTGCTGCCGCATCGGCACGTTCAGGCAGCAGGCGCTGCTGTAGCGGCACGCTGAGGATAATCCCCTGGCGGTAGGCGCCGTAAGCCGGCATGAAAAACGGCGGCGTAGAGAGCCCGGCGTAGCGCGCGATCTCCGGAACATGCTTGTGCCTGAGGCCTAAGCCATACGCCTGAAAAGCAGGGCCGGAGCCCGCCTCCCCGCCTTCGTACAGCTCGATCGCCGCCTTTCCGCCGCCCGAATAGCCGGACACGGCGTGAATGGAAACGGGGTAATCAGCGGGCAGCAGCCCGGCGTTAACCAGCGGGAGCAGCAGGCCAATCGCGCCGGTTGGGTAGCAGCCTGGGTTGGTGACGCGCTTCGACGCCCTGATGCGTGCGGGCTGGTCGGCGCTCATCTCCGGGAAACCGTACGTCCACCCGGAGACGGTGCGATGGGCCGAGCTGGCATCAATTACGCGCACCTGCGGATTCTCCAGCATCGCCACCGACTCACGCGCCGCCTCATCGGGCAGGCACAGAATGGCGATATCGCAGCCGTTCAGCATCTCCGCCCGAAGCCGCCGCTCTTTGCGCTGTGACGGAGGCAGAGTCATGAGCTTAATATCCGTACGGTGGCGCAGGCGGTCGTGGATTTGCAAACCCGTTGTGCCCTGCTCGCCATCAATAAATACGTGCGTCATCGTCATTTCCTTAAACCGGGTAGAACGTCAGTGCATAAATGTTGTGCCAGGTTTAAGTATTGGTAAAGTTGAATTATCCTAACGTCAAATTCAGTTTTTCTGAGGTACGCCAGTGCGGGAGATCAATCTCGATCAGCTGCGCACGCTGATCACCATTGCCGATACCGGCTCCTTCAACGAAGCCGCCCGGCAGCTGCACCTGGCGCCGCCGACCGTCAGCCTGCATATCTCCGAGCTCGAAGGCCGCGTGGGGGCGAAGCTGCTCTCCCGCACCCGGGGCAAAGTCAGGCCGACGGCAATTGGCGAGAACATGGTCGCCCACGCCCGCCGGCTCCTTGCCGACGTCGCCTATGCGCTTGACGACATATCCCGCCAGGCTCAGGGGCTCACCGGCCAGGTGCGGCTAGGAGCCTCCACCGGCGCCATTGCTTACCTTCTGCCCCGGGCCCTTGAAAAGCTGGCGCAGTCCCATCCGCATATTGACGTGCACATCACCATCCTGACGTCGCAGCAGACCCTTGAGCAGCTGAAATCCGGTTCGCTCGATATCGGTATCGTGGCGCTTCCGCAGCCCCGGAGCCGCGGCCTGAAGATTGACGCCTGGCGGCGGGACCCCGTCCTCGCCTTTCTGCCCGCGGAGTGGGAGGCCCCGGAGGTGGTGACCCCGCAATGGCTGATGGCAAAACCTCTGGTACTAAACGGCTCCGGCACCCACCTGTCGCAGCTGACCAGCGGCTGGTTTGCCGACACCGGCCATAGCCCCACGCCGCGGATCACGCTGGACTACAACGATGCCATTAAAAGCCTGGTGGGTGCCGGATATGGCGCCACGCTGCTGCCGCATGAATCGGGCACCCGGCGATCCGTCGATAGCCGCATCGCCATTCGCCCCTTAAAGCCGGCGCTGTGGAGAGAGCTGGGATTAGCCTGGCGGGAGAGTGAAAACGAGCTTTCGACGCAGCACCTGCTTTCAGTCCTGCGGGATCTGCGCCAGGCGTAAATTCCCTGTCAACGGCCGCCCGTCATCGCGGGAGCGCGCTGCGTATCGGCGGGCTTCGGCCCCGGCGCCGTCTTTAGCGCAGGGCCGAAATCCAAATCGGTGCTGGGCCTAGCGGCTCTTCAGCACCTGGGGATCGATCTGCGCGACGATAAGGTCGGCAAGATCGTGCTGCTGGTGCACCTTGCCGCATTTAACGATGATCTGCCGCGCGTTGTCGTACCCCGGCGCCCACAGCCGGTTGTTCAACGGCACGTCTTTGTAAACCGCAACCAGCGGTTTTTTCCACGCCGCCGCCATGTGGACGATCGACGTATCCGGCGAGATAACCAGGTCGGCTTCGGCAATCAGCGCCATCGCGTGGTGCAGGGTTTTAAACGGATTCACGCTCACCTTTTCCGCAAGCGGAATGCGAATTTCGTTGCGATGATCGAGCAGAATAACGTTGACCCGAGGATACTCCGCCTGCAGCCTGGCGATCAGCGCCGATAGCTGCTCCTGCGACAGGCTGCGGTCCTGATGGCCGGCAAAAATGTTCACCACCGCTTTCGGTCCCTCAATAGCGGCCAGATGCTGGCGAACCTGCTGGTGGACATCCTGCGGAATATGCAGGTCGTAGGTCCCGAGATGTTTCTTATCCAGCTGCATATGCTCGGCAATCAGCTCAAAGGTTTTGCTGACATGCCAGTTTTCACAATCAAATTTAAACGAGGTGGTGTAATGGTTAATTGATGGCCATTTATTAAAGCCGAGCACCGCTTTTGCTTTTATTTGTCGGAGAAGCAGCATTCGGTGTACGGGCATATCAAACAAAGAGGGGTCAATAACGATATCGTACTTATTATTTGCCAGCTCATTAATAACGGGCCGAGGAACGTTGTGGGTAAATTTCCGCAGAAAAGCGGCGGAGTCGACGTTATCAGCCTCATAGATATGGCGGATCCGCGGGTTATGGCGCATCACCTGGCTATTCGATTTAGTCAGCAGGAAATCCACGGTATAGCCCGATTCATGCAGGCATTTCACCAGCGCGGAATCAACGACCACGTCCCCGACGGCGCCTTCGTTGCGCATCAGCAGCACGGTTTTCGCCGACCCGAAGTCGGCCTCACGGCGGGTATGCTGGTCCCAGAACGCTTTTGCAATATAAACGCGCATCACGTTGCGGACTTTCTTAATAAAGTAATTACGGCGCCTGTTCAGTTCCCTTATTTTTTTGAACTTCCGGGGGGATACCTGCACCGCTGCGTTTTCCATCATCATAACCTCGTTACCACTATCAACAGCACCTCGTTAGTCCCATTAAGGACTAAAGAAAATGAGAAAAGTTCGCTTGATTAATAAATTCCTTTCGCTTTAAGCAGCGCAAGGATAGTAATACGTTTCACTATTCCAGCATATCGTTACGCAGATAAAATGAGTGAAATATGGATTTAATGTGGAAGAATGCGGCGCCAGCCGACGGTTTTCATTCGCCGCGGGGAGGATTAGACTGGCCTTTTTATCCCCGGAGAGAACCGCGCATGAACGCACCTGAAAAACCGAACACCCACCAACTGCTGCTGGCGCTGCTCGACGAGCGCCAGGCCCGCTACCGGCTGGTAGAGCATGAGGCGGTGGGGAAATGCGAGGCCGTTTCTGAAATTCGCGGCACCGCGCTCGGACAAGGGGCCAAAGCGCTGGTTTGCAAAGTGAAAGGCCACGGCGTCAATCAGCACGTGCTGGCGATCCTCGCCGCCGACCAGCAGGCCGACCTCGCGCGCCTGGCGCAGCACGTTGGCGGCAGCAAAGCCTCGCTGGCCAGCCCCGCCGAAGTCGATGCGCTGACCGCCTGCGTTTTTGGCGCCATTCCCCCTTTCAGCTTCCATCCGGCGCTGCGCCTGGTGGCCGACCCGCTGCTGTTCGAGAATTTTAGCGAAATCGCCTTCAACGCCGGGCGGCTGGACCGCTCAATTATCCTCGATACGGCAGACTATCTGCGCATCGCCCGTCCCGAGCTGGTTGCCTTTCGCCGGGAAGCCTGAGGGGTCTCCATCTCTGCCGCGCAGGGCCGTCAGCACAAAGCGCGCCGGCGTGACAAATAAGCCTGTTTATTCACGCTATTATGCGTAAAGTAGACGGGCTTATTATTTTGGCAAGGATCTCCTGACATGTTCGATACCACCCTGTTCGTGCTTCTGGGGCTGGCCGCGCTCGGCTTTATCAGCCACAACACCACCGTGGCAATCTCTATCCTGGTTTTGATTATCGTGCGCGTCACGCCGCTCAACGTCTTTTTCCCGTGGATTGAAAAACAGGGGCTGACGATCGGTATTATCATTTTGACCATCGGCGTGATGGCGCCCATCGCCAGCGGCACCCTGCCGCCCTCGACGCTGCTGCACTCGTTCGTGAACTGGAAGTCGCTGCTGGCTATCGCCGTCGGGGTGTTTGTCTCCTGGCTCGGCGGGCGCGGCGTTTCGCTGATGGGCTCGCAGCCGCAGCTGGTCGCCGGACTGCTGGTGGGCACCGTCCTCGGCGTCGCGCTGTTCCGCGGGGTCCCCGTCGGCCCGCTGATCGCCGCGGGGATCATCTCGCTGTTTATCGGAAAGTCGTAGTCAGGCTGGCAAGATAGCGTCCGGGAGACTGGCCGAGGCCCTTTTTGAACATGGTGATAAAGGCGGTCGTCGAGTCATATCCCAGGCCGTGCGCGGTCTGCTGCACCGTTTGCCCGCGGATCAGCATCTGCAGCGCGAGGATCAGCTGTAGCTGATGGCGCCAGCGGCGAAAGCTGAGGCCGGTTTCGCGAACCACCAGCCGCGCCAGGTTACGCTCGCTCATCGCGAACTCCGCCGCCCACTGTCCCAGAGTCTGCCACTGTGCCGGCGCCACCGCCATCAGTTCCGCCATCTGGCGGATCTTCGGGTGCGCGGAAACCGGCAGCTGCAGATGCTCCTCCGGCTGCTGCGGCAGCTCGTCAAACAGCACCTGCACCAGCCGTCGGGTGGCGGGAGCGTCGCTCTCCGTCGCGCTGCGCCCGGCAAGGCTCAGAATCAGCTCGCGCACCAGCGGGGAGATCTTCAGCGTGCAGCAGCGCTGCGGCATCGGGGCCGCTCCCGGCTCGATAAATAAAAAGCAGATCCGCGCCCCCGGCGTCGCGCGGTTGCTGTGGGGCTGCTGGCCCGGAACCCACACCGCGTACTGCGGCGGCACCATCCACATCCCGTTTTCCACCTCACAGGTGAGCGCGCCGTGCAGCGCGAGGATCAGCTGCCCCTTGCGGTGCTGGTGGCGCGGAATAAGCTGCTCGTCCTCCACCACCTGAATATGAAACGCAAGGGCCGCTTCGTGCCCGCTGTCCGGGTCATAGCCGTCAAGACCTAATCCAATCATCAGATTGTCCGATATTAGCGATAATCTGTCATTTTAGCTTGATTTAAACATTCGGCAAACGCGCTATTGTAGCCTTCCTGTTTACTCGTTTGAGATAGCCATGAGTTCTGTTCTTCCTTCTGCCGGCCGCCGTAATCTGCTGCTGATTGCCGGTATTTTATTGATTGCCACCACGCTGCGCGTGACCTTTACCGGCGCCGCCCCGCTGCTCGACGCCATTCGCGCGGAGTACGGGCTGACCACCGCCCAGACCGGGCTGTTAACCACCCTGCCGCTGCTGGCCTTTGGCCTGGTTTCGCCGCTGGCAGCAGGCGTTGCCCGCCGCTTTGGTATCGAGCGCAGCCTGCTGATCGCGCTGGGGCTAATTTGCCTCGGCATCGGCCTGCGCTCGCTGCCTTCCGCGGCCATGCTGTTTGGCGGAACGGCCGTCATAGGCTGCGGGATTGCGCTAGGCAACGTGCTGCTGCCGGGCTTAATTAAGCGCGATTTTTCGCAGCACGTGGCTAAAATGACCGGCGCCTATTCGCTCACCATGGGTGCCGCCGCGGCGCTGGGTTCCGCCATGGTGGTCCCGCTGGCGCTGGCCGGCTTTGGCTGGCGCGGGGCGCTGTTGATGCTGATGGTCTTCCCGCTGCTGGCGCTGTTCATCTGGCTGCCGCAGTCGCGCAGAGAGGCCGCCGCCCCGCTGACCGCGTCAGGCGCCCTGCACAACCGTGGGATCTGGCGCTCGGCGCTGGCCTGGCAGGTGACGCTGTTCCTCGGCATTAACTCGCTGGTGTATTACGTGATAGTCGGCTGGCTGCCGGCCATTTTGCAAAGCCTCGGCTATAGCGAAGCCCAGGCCGGCTCCCTGCACGGTCTGCTTCAGCTGGCCACCGCCGCGCCGGGCCTCGCGATCCCGCTGATCCTGCACCGCCTGAAGGACCAGCGCGGCATCGCGGTGCTGGTGGCGCTGATGTGCGCCGTCAGCTCGGCCGGGCTGTGGCTGGCGCCGGGGCAGGCGGTTCTCTGGGCGCTGCTCTTTGGTTTCGGGTCCGGGGCGACTATGATTCTGGGGCTGACCTTTATCGGCCTGCGCGCCAGCTCGGCGCACCAGGCGGCGGCTCTTTCCGGCATGGCGCAGGCCGTTGGCTATCTGCTGGCCGCCTGCGGGCCGCCGGTGATGGGGAAAATCCATGATGCCAACGGCGACTGGCATATTCCGCTCATCGCCGTGGCGCTGACCGCCGTGGTGATGGCCATCTTCGGCGCCCTTGCCGGCCGCGCTCGGGAGATTAACGGCTAAAGCGCTCTTTTGCCCTCAGCCATACGGCCCCGGCGTTCCGGGGGCGTGGCGGGGGCCAGAGCGCGCTATTGGCTGGCAGCGCGTAAAAAGGCGTGCACCAGCGGCGACGGACTTCCGGCCAGCGCGTTGCGCTCGTGCTGGAACAGGGTCGCGACAAAGAACGGATGCGTTACCAGCTCCACCGCCCGAATATCCCCCTCTTCGTCCCAGCCGGTCACCCGCAGGTCGCCCTGCTCCAGCTCGCGGGCAAACTCCTCGGCAATACCGTAGCTGCAGTGATAGCCCTCTTCGATGCTGTCGCGGCCGTAGGCGCGGGCAATCAGCGTATTCGCGCGCAGCTCAATCGCCGCCGTTTTCTCCACCAGCGAGCAGCTCAGCGGCGCAATCACCATTCGCCCTTCGCTATCCGTTTCCGCATGCGCCGCATCCTGCCAGCCCAGGACGTTGCGCGCATACTCAACGATCGCGTGCTGAAAGCCGCCGCAGGTGCCGAGGAACGGAATGCCGTTTTCGCGCGCATAGCGGATCGCGATAAACGCGCCGGCGGCATTTTTATAGGGGCTGGCGGGAACCACCCAGATGGCGTCGTAGTCGGCGAGCGCTTCGGCATCGTGGATATCGCTGGTGGCCAGCCAGTCATAGCGCAGAGGCAGCTCCAGCACGGCAGCGGCATCGTCGATGGCCAGGGGAATCGCTTTGTGAGCGACAACGTCAGGGTTGTAGTCGCCAACCAGGGCAATACGCAGGGGAGTGTTCATAGCAGGGTCCTTATGTCGGAACGATTTTCGGGCAACACAAGGAGCCTCAGATTAGCGATCTCCCTCGCGGAACACAATCCTTATTTTCCGCCCGACCGGCGACCCGCATTTGGCGTGAGGGGCGCTGCACGCGCTGAAAATGAATTAAAAGTCCTCTGCGCTTTTTGACTATCTTATTCAATTCCCGCTATTTATTTACCCGGCTCTTTTTGTAGCTATTTTGTTAAATAAAAAACAGTGTTATTACTCTCGCAAAAAAGAAATTATTCACTTTATTTATAAATTAGCCTGTTAAATAATCCGTAATGATTTATTAAGCAGTAGAGGCAGCAAGATGCGTTTCAGTACGATGTCCGATAGCGAAATTATCTCAGAACTGTGCCGCAGAATTAAAGAAACGCGTATGCAGCTCGGGCTCTCCCAAATTGAACTCGCCGAACGTGCGCAGGTCGGCGCAGCAACCATCAAACGCGTAGAATTAGGTGAATCTGTTACCCTGAGCACGCTAATCGGAATATTACGCGGTCTCGATCGTTTGCATCAGCTGGAGTCCGTTTTATTCGATTCGCACATTCGTACTTTTAATGCGCAAATCAACGCCACCGCCCCTCCCCGCATCCGTATTCGCAAAAAAGCGCAGCCGCCAAAAGAGCAGTGCGCCGCAGCCGAAAAGGCCAGCGACGCGAACGCCACCATTAACGAATGGTACACCTCATCGGCGTCTCACAGCGTTGTCTGGTCTTTTCCGCCGGCGGAAGCAGAGAAGAAAAGCTAGCCTGGCGGGGGAAATCGCCCGCCGGCTGAGGCAGCCGCGCGGGCAAAAAATGGCCGAAAAAAAACCGCCTGCGGCGCAGGCGGCGTGAGCAAACGTCAGGATTCGCAGACCGCGACTTTAATCGCCAGCCCGCCGCGGGCGGTTTCGCGATACTTGGCGTTCATGTCTTTACCCGTCTCAAACATGGTATCGATGACCTTATCCAGAGAAACCTTCGGATCGCTGGTGCGGTGCATCGCCATGCTGGCGGAGTTGATCGCCTTCACCGCCGCAATCGCGTTGCGCTCGATACACGGCACCTGAACCTGACCGGCAACCGGATCGCAGGTCAGCCCAAGGTTGTGCTCCATGCCGATTTCAGCGGCAATGCAAACCTTCTCCGGACTGGCGCCCAGCAGCTCCGCCAGCCCGGCGGAAGCCATGGAACACGCCACGCCAACCTCTCCCTGGCAGCCAACTTCCGCGCCGGAAATGGAGGCGTTCATTTTGTACAATATGCCTACCGCGCCGGCGGTCAGGAAGTAGCGCATATAGATTTCCGGCGTCACCGTTTTGATAAAGCGGTCGTAATAGGCCAGCACCGCCGGCACGATGCCGCAGGCGCCGTTGGTGGGCGCAGTCACCACCCTCCCGCCGGAGGCGTTCTCTTCCCCGACCGCCATCGCGAACATATTGACCCAGTCCATCGCGCTGAGCGGCGTAATCGACTGACTCTGGGGAGCCAGCACGCGGTGCAGCGCGGAGGCGCGACGCGGCACCTTTAACGGCCCCGGCAGCAGGCCTTCGGTGCTCATGCCGCGGTTAATGGCGTTTCTCATGGTCTCCCAGATTTTCGCCATCGTTTGCTCGACGCTTTCTCTGCCGTGGCGGGCAACCTCATTTTTCATCATCACCGCGGAAATCGACAGGCTGTTATCGTGGCAGTGCGCCAGCAGGTTGCGGGCGGAGTAGAACGGAAACGGGATATCGACCTCCGCGTCCTGGCTCTTGCCGAACGCCTCCTCGGTGACGACAAAGCCGCCGCCGATGGAGTAGTAGGTCTGGAAATGGACGATTTTTCCGTCGCAGAGCGCGGTGATGCTCATACCGTTCTCATGCAGCGGCAAAAACTCATTATGAAAACGCATGCACTCCGCCACCGGGAACTCAATTTCCCGCTGGCCCTCTTCAATACGCAGACGCTGCAGGGTATTAACGTCACGAATAATCGTGGGAATGGCGTCGATATCGACGGTATCCGGCAAATAGCCCGAGAGTCCAAGAATAATCGCAATATCGGTATGGTGGCCCTTACCGGTTAACGAAAGGGAGCCGTAGACGTCCACCACCAGGCGAGTCACTTTATGCAGCAGGCCCTTTTCCTGCAGGGTATCAACAAACTGTTTTCCCGCTTTCATCGGCCCGACGGTGTGTGAGCTGGAGGGCCCGATACTGATTTTAAAAATATCGAAAACGCTAATCATGTGGCACCCATAGGGTTACAAAGCAAAACGAATGCGCCTCCCGTCACGGGAGGCGCCGGAAGCTTAGCTGAACAGAGAGTAGAAGATAGCGGAGATGGCAATCAGCCCAATCACCACCACAAACGCGTTGCTGATGTGGCCGCTGTATTTACGCATGGCCGGTACTTTATTGATGGCGTACATCGGCATCAGGAACAGGATCATGGCGATAACCGGGCCGCCGAGGGTTTCGATCATCCCCAGAATGCTTGGGTTCAGGGTCGCCACCAGCCAGGTGGTCACCAGCATGAACAGCGCGGTGATTTTATTCAGTTTGGTAATTTCAATGGTTTTACCTTTACCGCGCAGGGACTTGATAACCATACCGTTAAAGCCTTCACGCGCGCCGAGGTAGTGGCCGAGGAAGGATTTGGTAATCGCGATCATGGCGATAATCGGCGCCATCCAGGCAATCAGCGGCGCGTTAAAGTGGTTTGCCAGATAGGAGAGGATGGAGATGTTCTGCGCCTTCGCTTCCGCGAGGTTTGCCGGAGAGAGGCTCAGGACGCAGCTGAACACGAAGAACATCACCGTCAGCACCATCATGATGTGCGCATAGCTGAGGATGCGGGCGCATTTACGCTCGGCATCCTGACCATACTCTTCCCGTTTCGCCACCGCGAAAGAGGAGATAATCGGCGAGTGGTTGAAGGAAAACACCATCACCGGAATAGCCAGCCACAGCGTCATCCACAGGCCGTTGCCGGTGGCGGCAGCGCTGCTGAACGACAGGGTATCCAGTACCGCACCGTTCCACTGAGGAATCAAATAGAGCGCCAGGATCATCAGCGCCGCGACAAACGGGAACACCAGCACACTCATGGCCTTAACAATCATTTTTTCGCCAAAACGTACAATGCCCATCATGCCCACAATTAAAATCAGCGATAAAATTGCGCGCGGCGGAGAAACCAGGCCGAGCTGGTGGGTAATAAAGCTGTCGACGGTATTGGTGATCGCGACGCTATAAACCAGCAGGATCGGGTAAATCGCAAAGAAGTACAGCAGGGTAATCAGCTTGCCGGCACCGACGCCAAAATGCTCCTCCACCACTTCGGTAATATCTTCGCCAGGATTTTTACCTGAGAGCACGAAACGGGTTAAACCGCGGTGGGCGAAAAAGGTCATCGGAAAGGCGAGAATGGCCATGATGATCAGCGGAATCAGGCCGCCACCCCCGGCGTTAATCGGCAGAAAAAGCACCCCGGCGCCAATCGCCGTCCCGTACAGCCCCAGCATCCAGACGGTGTCACTTTTTCTCCAGCCGCTGCTTTCGCGAGCAACGAGGGTATTTTGAACGCTTTCCATAATATGGCCTCAATAATATAGAGTGGAGTCAGATTTAACTGACTCTGTTTCAGGTAATAAATTGCCGTGTTTGTTTTGCTATTTTATTAAATTAAGCCAAACTGATGTATATACGGCGATCACATAACCTGATTTATCGCGGGGACTTTTAAAGTATCAAAAATAGCACCTGAGATTTAATATATTTTTAAGGTATCATTTTTAATACGTTATTATAAATAAGAGAATTTAAGAAGGCGTAAAATAATATATTACAAGAGCGCTATAGCGGAGAAAAGTCCCGTTTTTAAAATAAAAAAAACCCGCAGAGATACGGGCTGATTCAAAGCGTAAAATCCATTTGTAGCAATAACAACTCAATGTGTCCTGAGCTATTCTATGCCTCGCACAAAAAAATAACACTCCTGATTCCAGGGGGATTCCCCCGCTTTGACCACAGGCCGGCCCGCCGACGGCGACGCCCTGACGACGCTTTGGCAGTCGGTGTGGCAGATGATAATATCGGTATCGCCACGCGCTGCCGTCAGCCTTCCGCACCTGCTGCGGGATCCCTGCGGCATTACGGTGAATTTTTTATACCGGAGAGACCGATGCAAAAACCACTTCCCATTACGGCCGATGACGGGACGACCCGTTTGCTTTCGCCCCGCCCCGGCGGCGGTAAGCTACTGGTGAGCGCCTGCCTGATGGGGTTCCAGGTACGCTATAACGGCAGCGACAAGGCGCAGCTGGCCGAGACTCTGGCGCGCTGGCAGCGCGAAAACCGGCTGGTTATCCACTGCCCCGAGCTGGCCGCCGGGCTACCGGTGCCGAGACTGCCGGCGGAAATTGTCGACTCTCAGGGCGCGGAGGTGATGCAAAATCGCGGGCGCATCGTTGAAAGCGACGGCCACGACGTCACCGCGCACTATCAGCTGGCCGCCTGGCTGGCGCTGAAGGCCGCCCGGGAGGAGGGCTGCCAGGCGGCGCTGCTCACCGACGGCAGCCCTACCTGCGGCAGCCAGTTTATCTACGACGGCTCCTTTAGCGGGCAGCGCAAGCCCGGCTCCGGCGTGGCGGCAGCGCTGCTGCGCGAACAGGGTATTATGGTTTTTTCCGACGGGCAGATCCCGCAGCTGCTTGCCTGGATGCAACGGATGGAGAATAGCGATGATTCAATGTAAACGCGTCTACGATCCGGCCGACGCCGGCGACGGCTATCGCGTGCTGGTCGACAGGCTTTGGCCTAGGGGGATTAAAAAAGAGGCGCTGCGCTACGATGAGTGGTGCAAAACCCTGACCCCGTCCTCGGAGCTGCGCAAGGCCCTGCACGGCGAAGCTATCGACTTCGCCAGCTTCCGCGAGCAGTATTGCCGGGAGCTGGAGAGCCATCGTGACGAGGGGCTACGTCTGGCCACGCTGGCTCACCGGCAGCCGCTAACGCTGATCTACGCCGCGAAGGATACCCGGCAAAACCACGCGCTGGTGCTGGCCGAGTGGCTGGAAAACCTGCCGGTCGGCGAGATTACGCCTTAGCAGGGTGATCCCGGCGCCACAGCTCCCATTCATCGAGGGTTTCACCGCCGGGCAGCCTGCAGTCGCTACGCACGCCCTGCGGCGTCTGTATCGGTATCAGCTTACCGCCCTTCTCGCCGCAGTAGACCGAGGCCGGGTTCGCCATGCCGATTGACTTCGGCGGCGGCGGTGCGTCCGGGGGCGTTGTCGGCTTCGCGCATCCGGCCAGTGCCAGCGGCAGTAGTATTGTCATCCACTTCATTTTGACTCCTTATATCGTTCAGCGCCGCGATGAGGGCCCTGATTCTTCACGATTTCTCCATTTTAACTACACTTTTGCGCCGTAGAGTAGCCCTTGTTCTCGAATTGACCAGAGAACAGATCATTCCATAATCAATGAGTTTTTCCCCGTCGCCCCCGACGGGGCTTTTTTCCCGCTGCGACCGCAGGTATTCCCGCCGCTAATGTGTTAAATTTGTTGTATCTATGTTTACTTTTCGCTGTTAGCCGTTTCAGCCTTTTACCGGCGATAGCGCTCGGCGATCGGGAGCCGTACATTCATGTCAGATTTTATTCTTGCTCGCGTCTCGCAAACGCTCGCCAACGAACATTCGCTGGAGCTGTTGGTGCGACAACTGCTTGAGATGCTGGAACTTGTGACCCGAATGGAGTCGACCTATCTGACCCGAATTGATCTTAGCGCCCAGCGCCAGCTGGTTATGTATGCGCATAACAGCAGCGAAATGACGATCCCGGAGGGCTTTTCCGTCCCGTGGAACGAGTCGCTGTGCAAGCGCGCTATCGATGATAACTGCCTGTTCAGCAACGAGGTCGCCAGCCGCTGGCGTTCGTGCATTGCCGCCCGGGAGCTCGGCATCACCACCTTTTTCAGCATCCCCGTCCGCCTGACCGACGGCTCGCTGTACGGCACGCTCTGTGCGACCAGCCGCCAGAAACAGCCCTACAACCTGGAAGGCGAGCAGGTGATGGGCCTGTTCGCCAACCTCATCTCGCACTACGTTGAGAAAGAGACGCTGGTTGAGCAGCTTCGCGCCGCCAACTCGGCGCTGGAGATGCACTCCTGTACCGACGAATTAACCGGCTTACCCAACCGTCGCGCGCTGTTCAAGCACCTCTCGACGATATTCCCGCGCGCGCGCGAACTGCAGCGCAATATTTTGCTGATCTTCATCGATCTCGACGACTTTAAGGCGATCAACGATCGGTTCGGCCACCCGTGCGGCGATAGCTTCCTTGTCCAGGTCGGCGAGCGTTTAAACGCCCGCGTGCGCCAGGGGGATCTGGTGGGTCGCCTCGGCGGCGACGAGTTCTTGATTATCGGTGCGGAGCTCGAAGCCGAAGAGCAGCAGGCGTTTATTGCCGCTCTGCGCAAGGAGCTCGGCGGAATTTACTTCCTGGCCGAGCACCGGATTAGCTACCCTGGCGCCAGCTTTGGGGTGATCGACGTGGATCCGCAAACGATGGATATGGAGAGCGCGCTGCGGGCCGCTGACGATGCGATGTATCGGGATAAAAAGTCGCGCCGCAAAGAGACCTTCCTGAATATTGACTAACCCGGCGGGATTTCCAGTATGATAGCGGACATCACTTGCAGACTCAGGGACAACACAATGAAATTGGGTATTCTTTTCCCGGTAGTAATTTTTATTATCGCCGTCATTTTTCTTGGCTGGTTTTTTGTTGGCGGATACGCGGCGCCGGGCGGAGCTTCGTGAAAAAAAGCACCATTTTGATGATTGTTATCGCCGTTATCGCGCTGGCCGGCGTGCAGTTTGGCTGGTGGTAACCGCCCTTTTCCATAGCGCTTAAATTGCAGAGTTGTCTTATCCACTCAATAACTTAACGCGATACACTCACTTCACCAGCCGAACCCGTCGCCAGTCGCGGGCGGACGGCGGACTAACGGAGAAGTGAGAAATGAAAAAACCGATCGTGTTGTCGTTGATGCTCGCGCTATGCACGCTGTTATCGGGATGCATTGTTGATGATGGCTATCATCACAGACACCACCACCATCATTACGACGGCAGAGGCTGGTGAAAAAAGGCGGATCGAGGCGAACCTGGGTTCGCCTTGTTTCATTTAGTCCTGGCGGTCAGAACCTAAGAAGACGAAGCCCAGCGGAATGGAAAAAAGCAGCGTAAATACGATGCTGTAGACCGTCACCATCGCCCCTTGCAGGAAGAACATCGAGGTTGTCCATTCGGAGTACGGCATATTGTACTCGCTCACCACGCCGCCAAACGTCGCGCGTCCAACCACGGCAAGCGCGATGGCAAACACCACCGCTATCGACAAGAAAAATTTCTTACTGTTTTTATTGCTGACGAGTTTATGCAGAATCATCCGGGTTCCCTTTTATCTGACCGATAATCGGCTGTATATGTAACACCAATGCAATTAAAATTGAAGGGCTTTTGTTACAATCCAGAGATTATCGCTGCGGGCCGGCGCAACGCCACCGGCCGGATGACTACGACTGCAGCGTCGCCAGGCGCGCGGCAAATCCGACAAAGACCAGGCCTATCAGGCTGTTGCCAATTTTGGCGAGCTTCTTCTTCGTTTTAACGTAGCGCGTCACGAAAGAGCCGGAAACAATTAAGAAGCTCATGTACATAAAGCTAATCACTTCCAGGGTCAGCGCCAGAATAAAGAAGGCCAAGCCCGGCGTCTTTGCGCTGACATCGATAAACTGGACGAAGAAGGAGACGTAAAACAGGATAGCCTTAGGGTTGGTGAGGCTGAGGGTCAGCGAACGCTTGAGGATCGCACTCGCCGGCTCGGCGCCGGTATCACTCTGCCCTTCCCGCTGCGTCAGCACCGCGTAGAGCATTTTGCCACCCAGCCACAGCAGGTAGATAGCCCCGAGATAGCGCACGATATTGAACAGTACCGGCGTCGTCTTGATCAGCGTCGCGACGCCGGCAAAGGCCAGCAGCATCAGCACCGCGTCGCCGATAAACACGCCAGCCGCCGCCAGATAGCCCTTCCTGATGCCGTGCGCGATGCCGGTTTTGAGGACAAAAAAGGTATTAGGGCCGGGCACCAGGATGATAAAAATAGCCCCGACCAGGTAGGTCAAATAGTTCAAAACACCAAACTCAGCGAACACACTGCACTCCTTCGCGTTCAACAAAAAATATGATCGCGCTCACGTTAACGCAACTAACGTGATTTTGAAAGAGCTTACTCTGCCTGTTGGCTTAGTACAAAGAGGCTTCACCCAGCGGACGCGTTTTGAAGCGTCGGTGAACCCACAGATATTGTTCAGGCGCGCGCAGGATCTCTCTTTCGATAACCCTGTTGATGTAGGTGGCCGCTTCCTGCTTATCTTCAACAGGATAATCGTCCAGCGTGTCGCCGATATACAAGGTGTAGCCTTTGCCGTTCGCTTTACGCACCATGCTGATGGTGAGCATTTTGGCACCCGAAAGGCGCGAAAGAACGTAGGTGCCGTTGGTCGTTGCGGCCTGGGGCACGGAGAAGAACGGGGCAAAGACGCTGCCCTTGGGGCCGTAATCCTGATCGGGAGCAAACCACACCGCCTCACCGGATTTCAGGGCGTGCACCAGGCCGGACAAGTTGCGGCGGTCGATCATCGCTTTGTTCGAACGCAGGCGTCCGCGGGTCTGCACCCACTCCATCAGCGGGCTGTTGTGCGGACGGTAGGTTGCCATCATCGGCCGGCAGAGGCCCATCGTGCGGCCGCCGAGCTCAAGAGAAATAAAGTGCACGCCGACCGCCATGACGCCTTTACGCGCGCTCATCGCCTTTTCGAGATTGTCGAGACCTTCGACATCAAACCATTTCCTGACGCGCTCGTCGCTCCAGAACCACGCCATGCCGGTTTCAATTAACCCCATTCCCAGCGACATAAAGTTCTGCTCGATCAGCTTTTCTCTCGCTTCAGTGGACATGTCGGGGAAACAGAGCTCAAGGTTTCTTCTGGCAATCTGCTCCCGACGCTTAAGGAAGCGTCGCGACAGCTTACCGGCGCGGGTGCCGATGCGGTGAAGGAGCGGATAGGGTAATTGCACGAGCGACCAAAGAATGGCCAGGCCAAACCAGGTTCCCCAATTGCGGGGATGCAAAAGACTCTTATCAAAAGCGGAGGGCATCATTTTTCCTGTAAACATCCTAAATGAGGTAACGCTTAAGGAAAAAACGATTCCCTTCATCAGTCGTTAGGCGGTACATATAGCAAGTCCGACAATAGTAATCTGCCTAAATTCACTCGGGCAAGTAAAAACGAACGCTGAGGGTAAAAAAACATAATGCCAGCACACTTGTTACAAAATGTAAATTAAAAATCAATAATTAATTAAGAATATTCATCTGGAAAATCATTTTAATGCTATTCATTTATACAAGCGCCAAACTTGCGCCTGCTGAAACACCCTTTTCCGCCGCCGTTCCCGGCATCGTCGTCGATCGGTAAAAGCCCGGCGATGCGGCGCTGCCCGCACCTTCAGCCTCCCCCAGACGCTGCTTAATAATGATGCGCAACGAGGCGGTGCGGAATCAACCGCGGCATCGCCGGTGGCAGCGGGAAGAATAAGTCCCCGCGCTCCTATTCGGCCAAAAATTTACCGCCGGCGGTGAAGCGTAAAATAAGACCCGGCTTATTTTATCTTCCTGACAAATAATGACAGAGATATAGGATTGCTTTTATTTCGAACGTTTATCACGCATTATTTTTGTACAGTACGGCCTTTAGCCGAACAGCAGGCAATAAAATTAAGCTGCCGCCGCTGACGCCGGAAAAAACGCATCATCGCCAGAAAACGCGGACGATTCTCCCGCTTAAGCAGGCCATTACAGATGATCCTCAGGGCCTGGCGGAAACCTTCGTCTTTTATCAACCCCCGCGCCGACATCAGCGACATCGGTCCCGCGTGGCAGCGCACGGAGTCAAACCCCGCCTCTTCGAAGAGAGACTGCCAGCTCGCCTGGCTCATCGGGCTGACGTGAGATTTGACCACTCCCTGCAGCGCCATCCGTTCGCCCTCCCCCAGCGCCTGCCGGGTGTACATAATATCGTGGGTCAGCAGGCGGCCGCCGGGCTTGAGCACGCGATAATATTCCGCCACCAGCTTTGCTTTGGCTTTATCGGCATACATGGTCAGCATCGCCTCATTAATCACCGCGTCAAAGGTGGCGTCGGGAAACGGCAGGCTCGTAGCGTTAGCCTCCATCACCAGAACCTTATTATCCACGCCCTCAAGAACGGTATTTTGCCGGGCCTTCGCCAGCGCGTCTTTATCCATATCGATGGCGTACACCCGACAGCCAAATCGTTTCGCCAGCTCTATTGAGGTGGTCCCCATATTACAGGCCACCTCCAGCACCGTACTGTCCGAGGACAAATCGGCCTGGCGGAACAGCCACTCCGTCGCCTCGACGCCACCGGGCCGCAGCCGGGTTTTCCCCAGGCTGGCTAAAAATGTGTGTCCGGCCTTTTCACTCGCATTCATCTGCAGCACCTCACGACTTATAAGATGCATTATAAATACATCATTATCTTTGGCGAGGGAATATTGATAATGACTTTTATTTGCATTTGACCATTGAGAAGCCACCGCCGCGCGCCAGGCCAGGCGGAGATAAAATCAATTGTAATGGGTAACAATTACTTAAGGTGACAACCCGGCCTGGAGGCGCACTTAGCGCTGCGTTTTAATTGTAATGAGAAACATTCTCATATTAACATATGCGCCATCGTTCCATTTTTCCTGAATCCGGCCATGTCCTCACTCACCGCCACCGCCGCACCGCTGACGCTTGCTTCGCTGTATCACGCCCATCACGGCTGGCTGAAAAACTGGCTGACCGGCAGACTGCAATCCTCTTTCGACGCCGATGACATCGCCCAGGACACCTTTATGCGGGTGATGGGCGGCGAACCCTTAACGACCATCCGCGATCCGAAATCCTTTCTGTGCACCATCGCGAAGCGGGTAATGATCGATCTGTTTCGCCGCAATGCGCTGGAGCGCGCCTGGCTGGAGATGATGGCCCAGATTCCTGAGGCGCTGGCGCCCTCCGCCGAGCTGCAGCAAATTCAGCTGGAGACGCTGCAGCAGGTGGACGCGATGCTGGATGGCCTGAGCCAGAAGGCTCGGGAGGCGTTTTTACTCTCGCAGCTGGAAGGCCTGACCTACGCCGAAATCGCCGTACGCCTGACGGTCTCCGTCAGCTCGGTGAAAAAATATGTTGCCAAAGCGACCGAACACTGCCTGATTTTTCGCCTGGAGAACGGTCTGTGACCCCGAAGCTAACCGACTCCCGTCGCCAGGCCCTGCGCTCGGCCTCCCACTGGTATGCCCTGCTCAGCGACGGCCGCCCCAGTCCGCAGCAGGAAGCCCGCTGGCAGCAGTGGTACGAGCAGGACCACGATCACCGGTGGGCCTGGCAGCAGGTCGAAAACCTGCGTCAGCAGATGGGCCACCTTCCGGGCGCGCTCGCCAGCCGGGCGCTCAACGACGGTCGGGCCGCCCGCCGTCAGGGGCTGAAAGGATTGAT
>NZ_JAQGFU010000077.1:0-21124 GCF_030078455.1 Klebsiella sp. Ech2A
CACGCGGAGGGCAGTTCCGCCAGCTCCAGGCCGACGAGCGCGGGGATCCCCATTGCGCGCGCCAGAATCGCGGTATGGGAGTTGGCTGAGCCCTGGCGGGTGACGATGCCGGCAATGCGCTGCCTGTCGAGCTGTACGGTCTCGCTGGGGGTCAGATCGTCGGCAAGAAGAATGGCCTCTCCGTCGGGCTGCTGTAGCCCGCAGGCCTGATGGCCGCAGAGAATGGCCACCAGTCTCCCGGCGACATCCCGCACGTCCGCGGCGCGCGCCTGGAAATAGGCATCGTCCATGGCGGCCAGCTGGTTGGCAAACAGTTCCCCGGCCTGCTCGACGGCCCAGGCGGCGCTGAGATTCTGCTCGCCGATCGCCTCGCGTATCTCCTGCTGGAAATCATCGTCCAGCAGCATCAGCTGATGAGCGGCGAATAGCTGGGCCGTTTCTTCTCCGGTCTCCGCTCGGACCTTATCCTCCAGCGCCTGCAGCTGTATCAGCGCGGTACTGCACGCGCGCTCCAGCTTCGCCAGTTCCTGCCGTGGGCTGTCGATGGTCTCCGGGCTGACCTGTGATTTTGCGGGCCGGTAGCACCAAATTTGTCCCCGTGCGATACCTGATGAAACGGCTTTACCTGCTACGATCTGCATGAACTTTCCTTAAGCCTTAATCAGAGATGCTGCTGGAAAAAGTCGTGCAGCGCGGCGATCGCCTGCTGCTCGTCCGGGCCGCTGGCGCTGATCGTCACCGTATCGCCGACCTTCACGTTCAGGCCCATGACGGTGAAGATTTTTTTCAGGCTGACCTGCCGATCGTCCCTGGCAATATGCAGGGTGGAGCTGTAGCCCAGCGCGAGCCGTACCAGCAGACCCGCCGGGCGAGCGTGGATGCCGAGATCGTCGCGGATAGTGTATTGAAATTGTTCCATTAACGTTTCCTGTCAAAAGGGTGGGCGGGGAGTTTTCGCTCAGGCTGTTACCGCTATCTGCGTGGTTCCAGCTCGCCTATACGCTTATCAAGGGTGCGAAAGATTTTTAGCAGATGGCGGCTCAGCAGCAGCTCGCTGTTAATGGTCATCAGCGTATCCTGCGCGTGGGTAAATAGCAGAGAGGGCGGGAAGACTTCCCCGTGGATTTCGCTCTGCACAATATCGGTCTGGCTGCCGTGGGCCGTTTTTATTTTCTGCTGGGCCTGGGTGATTTTCTCATCCGCCAGGGTAAACTGATTTTGTTCAATGGCGGAGAGCGCATCGGTAATCAAAGCGCGCGCATCGCCGGCATCCATAATGATATTCATTGCCGTACTATTAATCTTTTCTGTTTTATCCATCAGGTTTCTCACTATGCAGTTGAACTCTCCATCACCGTTATTTATTCGCTGCGGGTGGAGAAGGTAAATTAATTCTTGCTGCGGAGCAGTTCATCACAGGCTCCTGGGGAGCAACAAATAAATAATTTCCAGCCGGCAGGGAAGAATTTTACTTTGGCCGGCTTTTATAATAACCAGCTGTTTTTGAATCATTGACACGTTGACGATACGAGCGGTGATAGATAAACACGATGTGCCTGATTTTAATTTAATTGTGATGGGGGTCACGTTATTGGTTTATCATATGCATATTGTCGCCGTTTAATTTTAATTTCAGCGCCTGAAGTCCTGCCTTTAAAAAAACAGCATCCCCGGCTGGCAAATATCCTCGTTCATTGCTACTTTTTGTACAGGAGATGGCATTCCTCCTTTAACCGCCCGTTTGGCTGATGATGCCTACGCAATCTCGATCCTGACTCTATGAGTGTGGGTCCCTATTTGTGTAGGAGTCGTTATGCGTCACGCTACTTTAGTTCTTCATCCCGCTCAGCCAGCCCGTTTTTTACGGGGGCTCCTATGACTCAAATTTGGTTCCAGGCCGCGCTGTGGCTGGGCCTGGCGCTGGTCGCCACCCTGGCATCCATCTATCTGCGCATCGCCACCGCGCTTTCCGAAATTGTGGTCGGAACGATTGCCCAGCTGGTGATTGGCGCGCTGCTGGGGGCGACGATTCTGGCGGGAGACGCCAGCTGGGTGCAGTTTTTATCCGGGGCAGGAGCAATACTGTTAACCTTTCTTGCCGGCGCCGAGCTCGATCCCGCGGTATTCAGAAAGCAGTGGAAACAGGCGCTTATTGTCGGCCTGATCGGTTTTTTCCTTCCCTTTTTTCTCTGCTCAGCCCTGGCCTACTGGGGGCTGGCGTGGAGCCTTCCGGCAAGCTGGCTCGCGGGTATTGCCATGTCGACGACGTCGGTGGCGGTGGTATACGCCGTCATGCTGGAACTCGGCATTAATACCTCCGGATATGGAAAAATGGTGCTCGCCGCCTGCTTCGTTACCGATCTGGCGACGGTGATCGCCCTGGGGCTGATTTTCGCACCTTTTACGCTGAAGACCCTGGCCTTTACCGGCGCTATGGCGGCGGCCGCATTTCTGCTCCCCTGGCTGACGCCGCGATTTTTTAAACGCTTCGGCGAACGCCCCTCTGAGCTCGAGGCTAAATTTTTGATGCTCTGCCTGTTCGCGCTGGGAGGGCTGGCGACCTGGGCCGATAGCGAAGCCGTACTGCCGGCGTACCTGATTGGGATGGTGCTGGCGGGGACCGTAGGTAAGGATCACGCCCTTATCCGCCGCCTCAGAACCATGACGTTTGGGCTGCTGACGCCGTTCTACTTTATTCGCGCGGGCTCGCTGGTCTCTTTACCCGCTTTGGCGGGGGCGCCGGGAGCGTTTCTGCTGCTGCTGGCGGTGAAAATGGCCAGCAAGCTGGCGGGGGTTTATCCGCTCAGCCGATTCTATGGTTCATCGCATCAGGAGGGAATGTACACCACGCTGCTGATGTCAACCGGGCTCACGTTTGGCACCATCTCGGCCCTTTTTGGGCTGTCGCATCATCTGATCGACGAAGCGCAGTATTCATCGCTGGTCGCCGCCGTGATCGGCAGCGCGGTGGTCCCGACCCTGATTGCTAATGCCTTTTTCCTGCCGCGTCATCTCCTCCCTGAACAAGATCCTCATCGGATGAACGCAGATGACGTGGCGGAAAAAAAGAGCCAACGGCCCCATTGAGCTCCATCCACCGGGCCTGACGTGAAGAGGATAATATCGTGATGAATAACATACTGATTGCCTACGATGGTTCGGATCCGGCAAAAGAAGCGATGGATTTCGCCTTTGAACTTGCCCGCCATTTTAATAGCGAGCTGCACGTTATTGCCGTGTGTCAGCTGCCTGAGTTTGGCGGTGAAGTGGAAATGCAGGATTTCGTTAGCCGCACGCACGCTTATTTCAACCAGATGATGAGGAGTCTGAAAAAACAGTATCCGGAGCTGAAAAAGGAGACCCGGTTTCATGTTGCAATGGGACATCCGGCAGAACAAATTCTGCGCTATGCCGATGGTCATAGTATCGATCATATTGTCGTTGGGCTCCGGGGGAAAACGCAATTTTCCCGCTGGCTGCTGGGTTCCGTCGCCCGACAGGTTGTGGATCACGCCCGCTGTCCCGTGACGGTGATCCGCAAGTGATCGGCAATATTATTTTTTGTGGCGTTTTTTACGCGATATTCGCCGCGGTGACCATAACGCAAAAGCATAAACGCAAATAATGCCGAGAATGAAGAGAATCAACGCCATAACTAAATAACCCATGCTGGCCTCCCTTTGGTAACAGGATCAGTATAGCAGCATGCCATTTTTATTATCCGGCAGTTAGCCGGGGGAATGAAATGAGGCAGAGCCGTGGGGATATATCCGGAATAATAGCCTGGAGGGACGATGGAATTTATTAGCATATTATATGCCAGTCTTGACGGAAGCCAAAAACATCATCTTAGCATCCATGAGCCCGCGTGCTTCTCAGATCTTAATCTTGATAAAGTTGTGGGTGCGATAATCCATGGGCGGGAAGAGTACGATATAAAACCCTGCTTTTACTCTCCTCTCGAGTACCTGGAGGACATCTACTATCGCCAGGGGGTTATTCAGGATGTGGCTAATGAAAATCTCTATAACGCGCTTATGGAATATTCATCCAGCATGCAAAAAATCAGGGGGATCGCCGGGAAAAAGGAAAACCGCTACTACCACTATCAGCACAGGCGCTGGGAGCTGGAATGCATCCTGCTTTACTGCCAGGCGGTGGCGGCGCTGCGCGATCGGCTATGCGCACTGCCCCTGAGCTCCTGCGGGATGACGAATTTCAAAAACTATCTTATTCGCTACGTTGAAAGCGATGCTTTTACGCGGCTATCTGCCACGGCCCTAAAAATACACCATCAAATAGATACCATTCGCTATAGCCTGAAGATAAAAGGTGACACAATTAGCGTTTGCCGTTATGCCAATGAAATAAACTACAGCGATACCGTTCTCAACGTTTTCGCTAAGTTTAAACAGCGCGATGTACAGGATGAGGTGGATCTTAAAAGCCATGACGGCTATATGAACGATGTTGAAGCCAGGATCCTCGACCGCGTTGCCAGGCTTTTTCCGGCTATATTTTCCGGGCTTGATGGGGTTATCGAATCTAATCAAGAGTATCAGTGCCCTACGCTGGTGGTTTTTGAACGCGAAATCCAGTTTTATCTCGCCAGCATCGCCTACATCCGTAAATTCCAGCAGCGAGGGCTGGCGTTTTGTATCCCGCAGATCGATCGCCACAAAAAAGAGATCGCCGTTGCCGCCGCGTTTGATTTAGCGCTTGCGGATACCCTTTTGGAGAAAGAACGCACGGTGGTCTGCAACGATTTTCACCTGCAGGGGGGAGAACGTATTTTAGCGATCACCGGTCCTAACCAGGGCGGCAAGACCACTTTCGCCAGAATGGTGGGCCAGCTGCACTACTTTGCACTGCTGGGGCTGTATGTTCCGGCAAAGGAAGCGAATCTGTTTCTCACGGATAATATTTTCACGCATTTTGAAAAAAGTGAAAATATTCATAATCTGCGGGGGAAACTGCATGATGATCTGGTAAGAATAAAAGCGATACTCGATGCGGCCACCTCGCAAAGCCTCATTATCATGAATGAAATATTCACCTCAACGACATCCCACGATGCGATATATCTGGGTACCCGCATTATAGAAAAAATACTCAAGCTGGATGCATTTTGTCTCTGCGTGACGTTTATTGATGAGCTCAGCGGGCTGGATCGGGCCATTGTCAGCATGATGAGTACCGTTGAAAACGATAGCCAGGCGTCCAGAACCTATAAAATTATCAGGAAGCCCGCGGACGGCGTGGCCTGGTCGACAACGCTGGTTCAGAAATACGGGCTCACCCATGAGAAAATTAAAGCGAGGTTAAACGGATGAAAGCCTATCTGATGTATAAAGATGCGGACTTTATTGTGGACGATCTCTTTGCGGATAGCTTCAACGTCATGATGAAGGATCTGGACCTCAATGTGCTATTTCAGGCGCTTTCCGGCGGGGATGCGTTTTTATACTCGGTAGTCAAAAAGGCCTGCTCGCAGCTTCTTTCGGAGGTTCAGGATATTGAATACCGGCAGGCTATCCTCAGAGACTGTCTGTATAACCCGCAGGCGATCGGCGAATTTTATCAGGTCGTGGTGGAGTGTCTGGCAATGGAGAAGGAACATCTCCACTACGGCGTCTTCGGCCATTACCCTTCGGCGGTGCTGCATCAGTCGATTACCTTTACCCGCTTCCTGCTGGCAAACTTAAGAAAGATCCGCAGTATTGCGGAAAAAAATCTTTCTCATTTTGAATCTCCAGGAATGGCCCGACTATTTTCCATGCTTATTCAGGAGCTGAATGAGGCCTATCTCGGCGTTATCGAAGAGCATCTTAAACAGATGACCTTCAAAAAAGGGATATTAATGAGCGCGAGGCTCGGAGTGGGAAACAGGGGAGAGGAGTACATTCTCAGGCAATCCAATCCCCCGGCTCAGGGATGGTTGAGACGTTTTTTCGCCAAAAAACCGGAACGCTATACGGTTCAGATAGCCCCGCGTGATGAAAATGGTTTCCGGGCGCTCAGCGATTTACAGGATCGGGGGCTTGTACTGGTTGCCAGCGCGATGGCGCAGTCGACCGCGCATCTGCTCAATTTTTTCAAATCGCTGCGCGTCGAGCTCGGGTTCTATGTGTCCTGCATTAACCTTGCGCAGGCGCTTAATAAGCTCAATATGCCCCGCTGTTTTCCCGTGCCGATATACCGGCGAGAGCGCCATCTGGTTTTTGAATCACTGTACGACGTCTGCCTGGCGCTGGCGGCCGGCAAGAATATCGTCAGTAATACGTTAAAAACTGATAATAAAAATACGTTTATTATTACCGGCGCCAATCAGGGCGGGAAGTCCACTTTTTTGCGCAGTATTGGCCTGGCGCAGGTGATGATGCAGAGCGGAATGTTCGTCTGCGCAGAGTGTTTCTGTACCGATATCTGCAGGCAGATTTTCACCCACTACAAATGTGAAGAGGACAGCCACATGGTCAGCGGGAAGCTCGATGAAGAGCTCAGGCGGATGCGGGATATCATGAATCTTCTGCAGAAGGACGATCTGGTCTTATTTAATGAATCCTTTTCCGCCACCAATAGCAGGGAAGGCGCGGATATTATCAGAGGGATCGTCACCGCGCTGGCGGAAAGCCGGGTTAAGCTATTTTTTGTCACCCACAGCGCAGAATTTGCCTGCGCGTTTTATCAGGAGTATCACCAGGATACCCTCTACCTCTGCGCCGAAAGAGGCGACGATGGCGTCAGGACGTTCCGGATCGCGCAAGGCGCACCGCTGGATACCAGCTACGGGGAAGATCTCTTTCAGGCGGTTTTTACCCCTGATTGACCTGCTTCCCGGCGCTAAATAGCGGCACCGAGCGGGCTCTCCGTTCCAGGGACCGCGGAACGGAGAGATCTTCTCTATATTACCGTCATGACCAAAAAGCCGGCGGCGGTCATCAGCAGTGAACCAAAGACGTGCGCCAGCACCGAAATGACGGCCCACGAATAATTACCGTTCTGAAGCAGCACCACAACCTCGGCAGAGAAGGTGGAAAACGTCGTCATGCCGCCGCACAGCCCGGTGGTAATAAAAAACTTCCACGCCGGATCCAGATGCGGCTGTCTGACAAAAAAGGCCAGGGCGAGTCCGATAATAAAGCCGCCGATCAAATTAACCAGCAGGGTGCCCGGCGGCAGATTAGGAAAGGAGCCATTAAGACGCATGGAGAGCACCCAGCGGATCACGCAGCCCAGCGATCCGCCGATAACCACGGCGAATAATGATTTATACATAAAACCTCACAGATGTACGGGACCGTCGGCGCTTACTCCAGAGGAGCGCCGCCGCGGATAGTTTCGTTTTCGTTAATTTCGTAAAGAACCGGGACCCCGCAGGGAATATGCAGGTTCATCACCTCATTTTCGTCGGTCTGCTCGAGGAACATCGTCAGCGCCCGCAGCATATTGGCGTGCCCAACGAGCAGCACCGTTTCCCCGCTGACCACGCGCGGGGCGACGACATGCTGCCAGTAGGGCAGAATTCTCCGCTGCGCCATCTCCAGGCTTTCTCCGGCAGGAAGATCTGCCAGTGCCACGTGGCGATAGCGCGCATCGCGGTGAAGGTGCCCCGGCTCCTCGGTCAGCGGCGGGGGGATGCCCCGATAGCTTCTGCGCCAGTGGTAAACCAGCTTCTCCCCCATCCGCTGGGCCGCTTCATCCTTATTCATGCCCTGAAGCGCGCCGTAGTGGCGTTCATTCAGCCGCCAGGATTTGTTCACCGGCAGCCATAGCTGATTCAGCGTATCCATAATCAGCCACAGCGAGTGTATGGCCCGGTTCAGAACGGAGGTACACGCTGAATCTATCTCTATACCCGAGCGTTTTATCAGCCTGGCCGCGTGCCGCGCTTCTTCTATTCCCTTGAGGGTCAGCGGGACGTCTGTCCAGCCGGTAAAAAGGTTCTGCTGATTCCAGATGCTTTCCCCGTGGCGTAATAAGATGATTTTTCCCATGACCAGCAACCCGTTAGTTGATGATAAATTTCCAGAATTACCCGGCATGCTGAAGCGACGACCTGCGCATTTATGCCGATTTGCTCAGGAGGTGGCGGGTCAGAAAATGGCCGCAGCTCCCGATAAACAAAGCAATGGCTGCCGCCGGGTAATCATCCGCCCGGGCAGCAAAAAAGAGGTCAGCAATCAGGAATACCAGCCAGGTACTCAGGATCCCGACGGCCGTCGACAGTAAAAGGATTTTTGGCTTCACGGCGGGCTTCCTTTATAGCCTCCCGCACCTGCGGTACGGGAGGGGGCACGGGGTTAGCGTTTTTTAAAGGCGGACTTACCCGCAAAGACGGCCGCATCGCCCAGCTCATCTTCAATTCGCATCAGCTGATTGTATTTCTCAATCCGCTCTCCGCGGCTGGGGGCGCCGGTTTTCAGGTGCCCGGCGCGAAGCCCTACGGTCATATCCGCAATAAAGCTGTCCACGGTTTCCCCGCTGCGGTGCGATATAAAGGTCCCCCAGCCGTGGTCCTGACACAGCTGCACGGCCTCAATCGTTTCGCTCAGGGTGCCTATCTGATTGAGCTTAATCAGCGCCGCGTTGGCCAGATCTTCATCAATGCCGCGCCGGATATATTTCACGTTGGTCACAAAAATATCGTCACCAACCAGCTCGATTTCATCGCTGAGCGCATCGCTAAGGATTTTCCAGCCGGCCCAGTCGTCCTCCGCGAGGCCATCTTCAATCAGGACGATCGGGAACTCGCCCACCAGCTGCTCATAGTAACGAGTCATCTCCTCGGCGCTGAGGCGGGCATTTTCCGTGCGCAGGGCGTATTTTCCATCTTTATAAAACTCGCTGGATGCCGGATCCACGCAGATCGCGATATCTTCGCCAGGCCGGTAGCCGGCTCTTTTAATGGCTTCAACAATCAGCTCCAGCGGCTGCCGGTTGGAGGAGACCACCGGCGCAAATCCCCCCTCGTCACCCACGCCGGTGGAGAGGCCTTTTTCAAGTAAAACCTGACGCAGATTCTGATACACCTCGCTGCCCCAGCGAATAGCCTCGCGCACGGAGGAGGCTCCCCAGGGCGCAATCATAAACTCCTGAAAGTCGGCGCCCTGCCAGCGGGCGTGGACCCCGCCGTTAATGATATTCATGCACGGGACCGGAAGCAGATTAGCGCCGACGCCGCCCAGATACCGGTACAGCGGGATGTCGGAGAGCTGCGCGGCGAGACGAGCCACGGCCAGCGAGACGCCGAGGATGGCGTTGGCGCCTATCCGGCCCTTATTTTCCGTCCCGTCCAGGGCAATCAGGCGGCTATCGATATCCTTCTGCCGGCGGATGTCGTAGCCCTGCAGAGCATCGTGAATTTCCGTATTGATGCTGTGAACGGCATCCAGCACTCCCTTGCCGCCAAAACGCTGCCCGTCGCCGTCGCGACGCTCAATCGCCTCACGGGATCCGGTGCTGGCGCCGGAAGGCACCGACGCTCGCGCCGTGCGCCCGCCGGCAGCGGTCACTTCCACTTCTACGGTCGGATTACCCCGGGAGTCCAGAATTTCTCTGGCAATTACGCGTTCGATTTCATAGCTCATACAATGACCTTATTTTACGGAACAGGGATATGTTTAATCAGTACATCAACGGAGAGATGGTTGATAAATTCAAAAGAGAACGAGGAGTACACCCCGAACAGGCGGTTTTTATGCCCCAGCATGACCAGGTCGATATCCTCATGCTGCACTACGGCCTCAACGTCTCTGAAACGATGAATACTGACGATGGATCTGACTTTAATATCAATACTGCAGGACTCCACCAGGCGGCTCAGCATCGCCTTCGCGTCGATAATCTCGCGCGACTGGCGGTCCTTGATGAGTGAATCGCTGGTGTAATCCATCTCCCGATAATCAGCGCTGAGATGGCCTACGGTGATGCGGGTTGCCATCTCTTTTGCCAGCCGTTCAGCATGCTGGAGCAGCAGCAGTCCGTCGGTTTCATTCTGAACAAGTAACAGTGCATGCCGGTAGATGTGCATAGCTCACCTTTTAGTCGAAGCGAAACGAAGGAGCATCGAGGGAAGAACGTCTTTTTCCTGCCGCGGCGCGTCGGATTGATGCAGTACGCATGGGGTAGTCGGGGGAATGTCCCCAGGGTAAGAGGGTCTGGCGGTATGGCTGAGCCTGCGAGCCATCGTCGGCGCGCGGCAGATAGCATTGCCGTCAGGATGGCCGTCGCCAAAAACGCCAACAGGAGATACGCTTTCAGATGAGAAAGTAACGGGAAGTGCAGAAAAATCAATGACGTTTTGCATAGCAACACCTGACATACATGCCTAAAAGGAAACAGCAACAGTTGTATATCAGGCGTCATCATCCGGTTCGACAGAACCGGCGGTTGGGAAAGGTGGAACACCATCACCTTGTAAATTGAGCTTATATGACGATTTTCGCGAAATCAATATTTATTGATGCAGATGGGGTGGTTTTTCTTCCGCCGCGCTGGTGAAACGAACGCCGTTTTTTACGCGGGATTGAGTTTGTTCTCATTCTGTAACCTTTAATAAAAATGAGGTCCGCGGCACCCGGAAGGAGAGAGAATGATATTCATATCCGCGCTTTAAATAGTGACATAACTTTTATGGCGTTAATTTTTGTGCCATCAATAAGCCCGCTGAGGCTATTTTTCTCCACATCTCCCGCTGCTTCTTGCTCATATTACTGGCGGAGCCTGCGGGTCAGAGATGCTTGTGGCAAGAGCGGTAGCTATGGGTTACATTGTGATTAACACATTTTCACATTTTTCTCCGTCGCGCTGTTAATGCATACAGCTACGCCGTTGGGTTGGTTTATATGGATAACATAATGTTAACTGATATTTCATATCGTCATTTCGTTGAAAATGTGAAAGATTATGCTATCTACATGCTGGAACAGGATGGCACGATTGCCAGCTGGAATGAAGGGGCGCGCCGGGCTAAGGGCTACACCAGCGAAGAGATTATTGGCCGCAACTTCAGCACATTTTATAGCGAAGGCGAGCAGCAATCAGGGGAGCCGGCGAGAAACCTGGCGCTCGCCCTGAAAACCGGCAAATTCGAAGGGGAAGGGTGGCGCTACAGAAAGGACGGTTCGTCATTTTGGGCGCACGTAGTAATAGACGCTATCCGCAATGACGACGGGACTTTACTGGGTTTCGCCAAAATAACCCGGGATATTACCGAACATAAGGAAGTGATTGATAAGCTCTCGTGGATGGCGCGGTATGATTCTCTGACCGGGCTACCTAATCGGGTGGCGTTTTTTGCGTTTGTCGAAGGATTGATCGCGGGTAATAACTATGCGCAGCTGGCTATTTTTACTATAGACCTTGATAAGTTCAAGGAAATAAATGACGTTGAGGGCCATCTTATTGGCGATCTCCTGCTGCAAAGAGTTTCGGCAAATGTCGCTAAAATGGTCAAGAACGATGAGCTGGTGGCCCGGTTTGGTGGCGATGAGTTTGTGGCGGTAAAGCCGTTTGAGTCCGCTGAAGAACTCGATCTCTTTATCGAGAAGCTGCAGGGGTGCTTTAGCGGAATACATGATTTTGCCACTACGTCGGTTTCCGTCATTGCGAGCATCGGCTTTTCTGTTTTTCCTCGCGACGGTTCCGATCTTAATACCTTAATCAGCAACTCCGATTTGGCGATGTATCGTGCCAAATCTGATATCGACAATAAGGTGTGCCGCTACGAGCCTGAGATGGACGAGCGAACGCGTAAGCGCAATCAAATGATTTCGGATATCAGGCAGGGGATCAAGGAGGACCAGTTTTATCTGCATTATCAAGAAAAGCGCTCGATCTCCGGAAAGCAGGTGACGGGATATGAGGCTTTACTCCGCTGGCAGCACCCCGAACTCGGGCTGATATACCCTGACGAATTTATTCCCCTGGCGGAAGAGAGCGCGACGATTATACCGCTGGGCTATTGGGTATTAGAGCAGGTATGTCGTGAAGCGCTGGTGAATAAAATTCACAAGAAGGTTTCGGTAAATATCTCCCCGGTGCAGCTGCGCCATCGCCATTTTATAGACAACGTCCGCGGAATTTTAATGAGAACCTGTTTCCCGGTTAGCCTCCTTGAATTCGAGGTCACGGAGACGGCGTTTATTGTCGATAAAAAGCTGGTGTTTAACGTTCTCAATCAAATAAAAAACATGGGGATCAGTATCGCCCTCGATGATTTTGGAACCGGCTACTCCTCCATAAGCATGCTGCGTGAATTCCATTTTGACCTCATCAAAATGGACCGCAGTTTTCTGCAAAACATTGAGAACGACACCGAGGTTCGCTCCTTCGTGAGGGCGGTTATCTCGCTCAGTAAATCGATTAATACCCCGCTGATTGCCGAGGGCGTTGAGACCCTGGAGCAGCTGAAAATCCTGGAAGACGAAGGCTGCAACGAGGTGCAGGGCTTTCTTTTTGGCAAGCCGACGATCATTGGACAATTAAAAAAGTAGCCTCTCAGGCCCTTCATCGCTACGCCGTAAGCGGGCCGAGAGGCCTGCCTGCCGGCTGAAAGCCGGCTTCCGCTGCGGCTCACTCAGTCAATAAAACCTCTGAATGACACACCTCCGCGCCCCCGATGGGGCAAGCGCGAGAGCATTGACATTGAATCTACCAACTAGTAGGTTTGTTTTTTGCCGATCGCAAAATCACCCGCCGATTATGGCCGATGCGCGTCGGTTGATTAACGCAAGCCTCGGCCTTTAAAGCGGCTGGCGGCCATTAGAGTTTTCCTGCGGGAATTGCTTTTCGCGTTTTTGTTTGTGGGTTCAATGTTAATAGTGTGAGCGAAAATATGACAACCTCTTCACTTTCCGCTGGCCAGAAAATAGCGCGCCTGCTGCTGGTGGGCCTTATCCCTTTAGGCGTGATACTGCTCTTTCTGTGGGCAGGCGGCTGGCTGGCGCCGAACCGCCTCAGCGCAGACAAGCTGGTGACGGTTCTGCAAAAATCGGGCGGCGAGCACCCGGGCTTTCGTCGCAATCATGCCAAAGGCGTATGCGTTGTGGGCCGTTTTATCTCTAACGGCAACGCCAGCGCGCTGTCGCGTGCGGCGCTGTTCGCCGCCGGAGAAACCCCGGTAACGGGCCGCTTTGCCATCGCCGGTGGCAACCCCAACGCGCCGGATTATGCCGTTCCCGTGCGCAGCATGGCGCTGGAGTTCAGGCAGGGTAACGGGGAGCAGTGGCGCACGGGAATGAACGCCATGCCGCTGTTCCCGGTCTCCACCGTGGAGGAGTTCTACGAACTGCAAACCGTCACCTTGCCCGACCCGGCAACCGGCAAGCCTGACCCTGAGAGACTGAAGGCGTTTGTCGGCTCGCACCCTCAGCTGCAGCGCTATCTGGCCTGGGCAAAGCAGTACGTCCCCTCGTCCAGCTGGGCGAGCGATCGCTATAACAGCCTGAATGCGTTTCGCTTTATTGATAAGGCCGGGGCCGAGCACCTGGTTCGCTGGAGCATGGTGCCGCGTACCGGCTATCAGCCCCTTAGCGAGGCGGATAAAAGCGATAAGGATTTCCTGCAGCACGATATCACGCAGCGCCTGGCTCAGGGGCCGCTGCGCTGGGATCTGCTGATTACCGTCGCCCAACCGGGGGATGCAGGTAACGATGCGGCTAAGCTCTGGCCTGACGATCGCCAAACCATCAATGCCGGTACGCTCGAGCTGGTGAGCGCCACCGCGCAGGAGGGTGGCCCCTGCAACGATATCAACTACGATCCGCTGATCCTGCCGTCCGGGATCGCCGCCTCGGACGATCCTCTACTCAACGCGCGGTCGTCGGCCTACGCCAAATCGTATAACGCGCGTACCCGCGAACAGTCCCAACGGTCAGGAGCCCACTTATGAAACAGGTAACCCATTTTCATCCGGCGCTCCGCTGGCTGCACTGGCTGATGGCCGCGGCAATCGTGGCGATGCTGTTTATTGGCGTGGCGATGGTGTCCACGGTTTCGTCCCTGCACGCGCTGCTGGTGTCCATTCACAAGCCGCTGGGCCTGATGATCCTGCTGCTGGTGGTGGTGCGGCTGTGGCTGCGCTTTTACACCGCGGTGCCGCCTCTGCCGGGCAGCATACCCGTCTGGCAGCGGCGGCTGGCCCATCTTTCGCACTGGATGCTGTACGCCATGATGCTCCTCCAGCCGCTGGTCGGCTGGGCGATGCAGTCGGCCGCGGGGTATCCGGTTACCGTCGGCGGGGGATTTGTATTACCGCCTCTCGCGCCGGTGAATAATGACTGGTATGCGCTCCTGCGCCCGCTGCACTCTGCGGTTGCGCTGCTGCTATTTATCACCGTAATGCTGCATCTGGCCGCCGCGCTATTTCATGCTTTAGTGCGCCGCGACGGCGTCTTTGAAAGTATGTCCGGCGGCGGCAGGCAATAGCCCTGGCAAAAAATCCGTGCCGAATCATATCGGCACGGATGAGGGCTTAATCCGGGTTCATGGCGCGGAAAAGCGTATCAAACGTGCCCTCTTTCTCCGCCCAGCGGCGGCCTTTATCGCCGTCAAGCAGGATCTCGCCGTTCGGGTGCCGACGGTGCTCAATTAGCGCCATCGCCCTCGAGATATACTCCGCCAGCGGCATCGCCCTCGGGTCCACGGCCTGCGCGCTGCCCGTCAGCCCGGTCTGCACGTACGGCGGCGACAGCTCAAGAACCTCAACCGGGATATGTCGCATCTGATGACGTAACGAGACCAGCCACGAGTGCAGGAACGCCTTGCTGGCGCAGTAGGTTGGGAAGTCTGCCTTAGGCACGAATGCCAGCGCGGAGCTGGTTGCCATAAAGGTGGCGTCAGCCTGGCCCTGAATCAGCGGCAGGAAGGCCGCCGCGAAGCGGAGGGTGCCGAGTATGTTGGTCCTGACTATCTCCTCTGCGACGGACGTATTCCCGCCGTCGGTGAGGAAATTTTCGCTGCGCGAAATACCGGCGTTGGCGATCAGCACGTTGAGCTGCGGAAAGCGCGTTTTGACCTCTGAGGCCACGGCGGCAGGCATCGTCTCATCGTCCGTATCGAGCCTGAAGCCCGTCATTCCGGGATGCGCGCGGGTGATTTCATCGAGCAGGGCCTGGCTGCGCCCGGTGATGATGACCCGGTTGCCGCGCGCGTAAAACGCTTCGGCCAGCGCGCGGCCGATACCGCGGGTGGCGCCAGTAATCAGAATGGTGTTACCGCTAATATTCATAACATTGTCCTCTCCGGATAGAGCAGATGGAAAGGCGGCGAGGGGCTATCGGATCTGTTGTCGTCGCTGATAGCCGCCTGAGATGGGAACGTCGCCGCATAGATCCCCTATTCTCTGCTGAGACCCTGGGGTATCCGGGCGCGTTGGATGACGGTAACGCCTACGGCATTGTGGCAATGCCCGATGAGTATATTGACGCCCTCTGAGAGCGGCAAGCGAATTATCTGGCCAGCGACCCTCGGCTCGATCCCGGCGCCAGTTTGGGCGTTAGCAGGTCTACCTGTTGGTAGGTTTCCTGCCAACGCTCTGATAATATGCACCTTATTCAGTACGATATGCACATGCGGATCCGACTATGACGACTGAGCGTTCACCAAAAGCAAACGAGATTATTTCCTATACCCGACAGCTACTTACCTCCGGGGGCTACCAGAGCTTCAGCTTTGCCGATATCTCTGCAAAGGTGAATATTCGTAAGGCGAGCATTCATCACCACTTCCCGAGCAAGGCGGAGCTGGTGAAGGTGGTGGTCACCGAGTATCGGGAAGAGGCCCGGGCCGGAATGCAGGCGATGAGCCAGCAGATGAATGACCCGGTGGCGGAACTTCAGGCCTACGTCGACTACTGGGCAACCTGCATTCGCGAGGGCTCCTCGCCGTTTTGCATCTGCGCCATGCTTGCCGTTGAGCTGCCGACGCTGCCGGCGGAAGTGGCCCGCGAAGTGAGCGGTCATTTCGCCGATCTTAGCGAATGGCTGGCTACGTTGCTGCGCAGAGGGGAAAGCGAAAAGCGCCTGCACCTCCCCGTCAGCCCTGCGGATGAGGCGAGCCTGCTGATGGCCACGGTGCACGGCGCCATGCTGTCGGCGCGCGCCTTTAACGATGCGGATATTTTCCGCAGAATCGTGCAGCCGCTGATCGATAACATCGTGCTTCGCGCCTGATCGTTCGCGGAAAGTGCCGTCATGGCGCCGGCGAGCTATATAAGCGCAAAAAGTTTGATAACCGCCTCCATGGGCGGGCAGGCGGCGGAAAATTCGCCGCTGGTTTACGACAATAAGGATTAATAGCATGAAAACTATCGGCATTCTTGGCGGCATGTCCGCAGCTTCAACGCAAACTTACTATCGGCAGCTTTGTAACCTGACCCGGGCGCGTTTGGGCGGCCTGCACTCCCCGGAGCTGCTGATACGCTCCCTCGATTTTGCCACGATCGAGAAGCTGCAAATGGCGGGTGAGTGGGAGCAGGCTGGCGAGGTGCTGAACCGGGAAGCTAAAGCGCTTGAGCGCGGCGGCGCCGACTTTATCGTGCTGGCGACGAATACCATGCACAAGCTGGCCGGCCAGCTGATGACGGGGGTTTCGATCCCGCTGCTGCACATCGCCGACGCCACCGCCGCGGCTATCCGCCAGCAGGGATTGCGCGCGCCGGGACTGATGGCGACGGCCTTCACTATGGAACAATCCTTTTATACCGACCGCCTGGTCGCGGCCGGCCTGACGCCGATTATCCCGCAGAGCGCCGACCGGGCCACAACGCACCGGATCATCTATGACGAGCTGTGCTGCGATATTGTCACCAGTGAAAGCGAGGCGGCTTACGTCGGTATTGCGCAGCGGCTGGTTGAGGCCGGCGCCGACTCGCTGATTCTCGGCTGTACGGAAGTGGGGATGCTGCTTAACCAGGGCAATGTAACGGTGCCGGTGTTCGATACCACGCTTATCCACTGCGATGCTGCGCTGGCGATGGCCCTGGAAGAGCCGGTCGCCTGATCCTCAGCGTGCCGCCGCCGTTATTTCAGCGGCGGCAATCGCGGCGCCTGGGGGCGGCGGCGGGTTATTGATCCGCAAAAAGCGCGTTCATTTTGTCTGAATCATAATAGCCCCATATTTTTACGATTTTCTGGCGCTCAAGGCGCAGCACCCAGCAATATTGCATATTAAAATCCGCGCCGTTTTTACCCTTACCGCCGGTGGCGTGGAACTGCAGGCAGGCAAGATCGCCGTCAACGATCAGGCTATCGACGATCGGCACGGGCCATGACGCCAGCCGCTCATCCAGCCGTTTAAGCAGCCGCTGGCGGTAGTTTTCTTTTCCCCGGTAGCATCCGGCGATCGACGAGGTGCCCATCGCGTTGAATTCCAGATCGTCATCTAATGCGGCGATAAAGTTCTCTCCCCATCCCCGATCCGCGATCGAAAGAAACAGCGACGATAAAAGCTGGCGGTTCTCTTCACTCATGATCCTGCTCCGTAGCGGTTAATGGATTCTGGTATGTCGCTTTTAGAACGTCGGAGAGGCCTTGCGCCAGCAGCTGACGCGGAGCATCGCTCCCGTCAACGGGGAGTAGCGTCCTGCTGCGTATTTTCCAGCGTCCGTCGCGGCACTCAAGCTCCCAGCGGTTAACGACAACCCGATGGATGCGGTATCCGGTGGAGGTGCCGTGGTTAGCCATTTCCCGCGGCGCGCCTTCTTTATCCAGCTGCAAAAGCTGCAGATAGGAGGTGACCACCGCCGTATCGCCGCGCAGGTCGATAAGCGGTAATCCGGCAAAATGCGCCAGCCCGCCTTTGATAGCCACTTCGTGCTCCGGCCTGAGAATAAAGGCCGCAATCGCCTCCACGCCCTGCGCGCCGTCCAGCCCCGCGCCGCGGTTGAAAACGCCGTCCTCGGTATAGACGGACGCCGTATATTCAGCGAGCCCGCTGTCGGCGCTGGGCGGATGAGAAGCAATAAGTTCATAGATCGCTAATTTGGCTTCGATTATTCGCAGCCGTTGTTCGGTTGTCAGTTGATTTTCATTAGCCATACGGCGTCTCTTCCTGTTATTACAAACCTGATTGAAGCGGTATGACAATAATAATTGTTTTGTGCGACTGTATAATCGGCTACAAACTTAATGCAGTGATTAGCCAGATTTAATAAAGGAGCGACGGATGATAAGCCGCGCGCAGTTCCCTGCGCTTAATACCTTTGTGATGGTTGCCGAGAAGCTCAACTTCAGGGCCGTTGCGGACGCCCTGGGCGTCTCCGCATCCGCCGTCAGCCAGCAAATTAACGGCCTGGAGGAGCAGATGGGGCTGCGGCTTTTCAACCGAACCACGCGTTCCGTCAACCTCACCGAGGACGGCAGGGGGCTGTATCCCCAGGTCGCCCCGCTGCTGGAGAACCTTGCCGGCGCGCTGATGCAGGTGCAGTCCCGCAGCCGAATCATCAAGGGGCATATTCGTCTCCACGCCTTTCGCTCGGCGGCGGAAATGTTCCTCGACGGCAGGATCCCCGCTTTTCTTGCCGCTTTTCCCGACGTGCACATGGATATTGCCGTCCACGATTCTCCCGTCGATCTCATCGCCGGCGGGTACGATCTTTCGCTGCGCCTCGGGGAGGTGCTGGCGCCCGGATTAGTGGCGGTCCCCGTCGGCGGGCCGCTGCATCAGATAGTCGTGGCGGCGCCCTCCTGGCTGCAAACGCATGGCGGCATCGAGAGGCCAGAGGATTTAAGCCATCACAACTGCATCGGCTGGCGGTGGCCGGGCGCGGCGGTGCCGGAGCCCTGGCAGTTTTCTTATAACGGCCGGCTAAAAAATATTGCGGTGAGCGGGAATCTGGTGGTGGACGATCGCGAGCGCCAGTATCAGGCGGCCATCGCCGGCGTCGGGGTGGCTCAGGTTACCGCGGAGAGGGTGAGGCCGCACCTGCTTTCCGGCGCCCTGCAGCGCATTCTTAGCGCCTGGGAAACGGAATTCGCCGGATATTACCTGTGCTGGACGGCGGGGAGGGCGATGTCGCCGGCGATGAGGGCCTGTATCGACTGGCTACGCGATGAGCCGCAGAAACCTCAGGCCTCAGGCGGCTTTTATTCGGGCGGAGAACCTCAGGGAAAATTACTCTGAGGCCGGCGGCTCCTTGCCGAATTTTTCATGAAATCTGCGCACTATGCCGCCAAGATGCCAGTGCAGCTTCTCCTGCGCCTGCTGGTCCAGCCCCTGCTCCAACAGCCCAACGATGGTTTCATGATCGACCTGGGAGTTTTGAAACTCTTCCGGCGTTCTGGTCAGATGGTTGAGGAAGGCGCGGATGCGGTTGATGCTGGTTTTATAAAAGCCGATCAGCTCCCGGTTCTGGCTGGATTCAATAATCGCCATATGGAAAGCCGCGTCGGGGCGGCGATCCGCTTATCGACCCGATAATTTTTCGCGAGCCGGGCATGGGGCTCTTCCTGCTGCTGGCGCTGCTGTTCTACTCGATTGGCGTCTTTTCCCTGCTGTTCTCAATCTATTTGCAGAGCGCTTTGCATCAAAGCGTACTGCGGGCAGGCCTGATTTTTCTGCCGTTCGGCGTCGGTTTTTTGCTGGGCCCGCTGTCAACGCCGTTTGGCAGACGGATTGCCGGTCCTTACGTCAATCCCATCGGCATGGGGCTGGAAACGCTGGGTCTGCTCGGGTTTGCCGGGCTGATGATGACGACGGCGGACGGTATCCCGCCGGCGGCAGCTCCTCTGTCAGCGGCGCTGTTCATCATCGGCTTCGGTCAGGGGCTGGCGCTCCCGACGCTGCAGCTCAGCACCGCCCTTAGCGTGGCGATTATTGGCGGCATTTTTTATGCCGTACTGGGTTCACGCGGCGATCCTGGCGCCATCACCCACGCGTTTATCGTCGCCGTTCTGTGCATTGCCTGCTGCCTGGCGGCCGGGGCAGGGTTGAGTATCAGCCTCGCCCGGAAGTCGGCGGCTGCGCTGAAGCTTCGCAAATCGAACGCATGAGTCATCCCGGCCGCGCTTAGGCGAATCCTGCTGCTGCGCGGCTATTTCAAATCCCTTTAACAGAAGAGCATTATGAATACAGAGAATACGCAGGTTGTTGTCTATGTCAGCTACCAGGGCCGCGCGGAGGAACGTTTCGATCGGCAATACTATGTTGACGACCATCTTCCGCTGGTGATGAAGCTTTGGGAAAAATATGGCCTGGTCAGCGTGGCCGCCTTCTTCCCGCTGCGGGAGCAGCCGGGAACCCTGGCCATTTGCGAATGCATTTTCCGCGACGAGGCGGCGGTGACCGCGGTATTTTCCTCGCCGGAAGTCGCCGAAGTGATGGCGGACGTGCCGCTGTTTACCGATATCCACCCCGTGCGTATGCGGGCTCGTCCTCTTTGATTGCGTAACAACGATCGCGTGAATAAGCCGCCTGTGGAGCCGGTGGCGTTAATCTACGTTGCGGAAATATTCAGAGCCTTATGCAGGAGGCCATTTTCTTAGGCACAGGCCCAAAACCTGGAACTCCAGGCTCGCCGCCACTCGGTCAATTTATTTGATGCATTATGTTAAACAAACGATATTTATTCCCATCAGCGAATGCGTAAAGTAGACGTAAACCTCGGCAGGCGCTGATTTACGGCATCGCGGTTAATGCCGGCCTGCGGATAATTTCCCTGCAAACCAGGATCAATACGTCATGAAAAAGATTGGATTTTTGTCATTTGGCCACTGGACGCCGTCGGCGCAGTCCGCCACCCGCTCGGCGGCTGACGCGCTGCTGCAGTCCATCGATCTGGCGGTTGCCGCCGAAGAGCTGGGCGCGGACGGCGCCTATTTTCGGGTACATCATTTTGCCCGCCAGCTCAGCTCGCCGTTTCCTCTGCTGGCCGCGATAGGCGCGAAAACCAGCAGGATTGAAATCGGCACCGGCGTTATCGATATGCGCTATGAAAATCCGCTCTATATGGCCGAAGACGCGGGGGCGGCGGATCTGATCTCCGGCGGTCGCCTGCAGCTTGGCATCAGCCGCGGCTCTCCGGAGCAGGTGATTGACGGCTGGCGTCATTTTGGCTACGTGCCCGCCGACGGAGAAAACGAGTCAGACATGGCGCGTCGTCATACCGAAGTGCTGCTGGACG
>NZ_JAQGFU010000078.1:0-21036 GCF_030078455.1 Klebsiella sp. Ech2A
CCCCGCCCTCCCAGGGATGGAATTTTCGCGTACGGAGAATATCTGCGGCCTCGGCATAGCGCCCGCTGCTATTCCACAGGCTGAGCAACTCGGCGGTGAGATCGTCCCGCTTCAGCACCACGGCGCGATGCGCTTCCAGATGGCTCAATCGCTCGCTGACGGGAGCACCGGTCAGCTTGTTGAGGTAGTCGAGCTCGAAGCGGAAGCGCGCGTTCTGCGGTTCGATTTCCACCGCCCGCTGCAGGCCGGCCAGCGCCTGCGGCAGATCCTGACGTTTATTCCAGGCATAAACGCCAAGCAGGCGATGGGCCGGCGCGTAGTCTGGGTCTTTTGCCAGCACGTCACGCCAGCAGCTTACGGCATCCTCGTAGCGGCGCTTGCTATACCAGAAGCAGCCCAGCAGATAGCGGGCAAACGCGCTCTCTTCCAGCCGTTGCAGCATCCAGACTTCATCCAGGGTGTTGGGGAAGCGAACCCGCAGGGCGTGACAGCGCTGCGCCGAGGCGATGAACTGCTGGCGCTCGTCGGCGTCTTCGCATAGCGCGGCGCGCCACAGCATCGGCAGCGCCTCCTGAGAATCCAGTAGCGCCAGCAGCGCCTGTGCAGACGACGGCTGTCCGATAGAGAGCAGCCATCCCGCCAGCAGGCTGGCATTGGCGCCTCTGCGGCCGGTGACGCGCAGCAGGTTTTCCCGGGATTCGTGATCCTGGCCAATCATCCAGCGCACGCAGTGCAGCGGGTAGCTCAGCGGATACTGCCCGAGGCATCGGTCGATATAATCCTGCGCCTCATCGCCGCGCCCTAGTTTCGCCAGCGCCAGCGCCTTCAGGCCCATCGCGAGGTGGTTGGTGGCATTGAATTGCAGGCTGATGTCGACTTTTTCCAGCGCATCGGCAACCTCGCCGCGCTTCATCGCCAGCCGGGCCAGCGACCAGTAGGCCGCATCACGGCTGCCGCCGCTCCATGAGGCTTTGTAATAGCTATCCCAGGCGCTGGCTTCATCCCCCTGCCTTTCTAGGGCGCTGGCGAGAAGCATGCTGGCCTCGCCGTCGCGCGGATTTTTATTCAGCCGATGGGCGCGCCGCAGCGCGGCGCGGGCGCACTGCTCCGCCAGCGGCCAGTCGGCGCCGTTGAGCGCCAGGGTGCCAAGGGCGACGTTATTTCGGTAATCCTCGGGATCAATCGCAATAGCCCGACGGTAGTAGTCTCCGGCGTAGCGGCTGGCGTGATTATACTGCTCAAGATGCTGGCCAATGAAATAGAGCTCATCGCCATTGTCGATCTCGTCCGGCAGCGCCGGCGCGGTTGCCGGCTCCGGTAACGGGGTCTGCTGGGCGAGATGCTCCTGATAATGCAGCAGCGGCTCGCCCTCGGCGCTTTTCGCCCGCAGGGTCAAGCGCGAAGCGCCGTTCTCGGGTAGCGCGTGCTGCCAGCTTTCACCCGGCTGCAGGGTTAGCTGGGTTTCATAGAGCGGCTGATTATCCGCGCTCAGCTCCAGCACGATATTTTCCAGCGGCGCAATCGCATAGACTCCCAGCCGCAGCCGTTCGTCTTCACGAACCAGCTTTAGCGCCAGGCGGGTATTCGCATTTTGCACCATTCCCAGCTCGCTATACGGCAGGAAGTTTTGGACAAAAACTTTCTCTTCATAGGGCGCAAGCCAGGTGAAATCGGGTTGATTATCGGTAAAGACGCCGGTCATCAGCTCAATATAGGGACCATTAGCGTCGGTCAGATTGCGATCCCAGGCCTGGCCGAAATCACCATAGCCCCAGCTCCACTGCTTTTTACCCGGCGAGATATGGTGATCGGCGACGTGCAGCAGTCCGCCTCGTTCGTCGTGATGGTAGGCACCGACAAAATCATATGCTGATTTCTCTGCCATATAGGAGGTCGGCACCGGGACATTCTTATAGCGGGAGATATCCACGCCCGCGCTGTAGTCCACTTTATAGTAGGTGCCGGTGGCGATGGGGAAGGCAGAAACGTCGCGCTTGCCGTGATCGAACACGGCGGTAACGTCAGGTGGGAACACGCTCTGGTGGGCATCTCCGCCCTTCACCGCCGGGTTGGCCCACCATAAGAAGTGGCGCGGCGTGGCGTTGCCGTTAAAGACCTTGCCGGTAATTTCAATCAGCGCCCGGTCGGGGTAAAGGGTAAAACCGGCCATGACCTGCAGCCCGCGCATGGGCTCGGCTTCACCCATCCATACGGTTTGCACGCCGCCCTCCCCCTGCTGGATGGTAAAATCGACGGGCATAAAGGTTGTCGGACGATGGTGCTGTGGCCAGTTAAACTCGATCCCGCCGGATATCCACGGCCCGAGCAGGCCGACCAGCGCCGGTTTCACCACTTCGTTGTAGTAGACGAAATCACGCTGCTTAACTTTATCGTAGGCGCGATGGATGCGGCCGCCGAGCTCCGGCAGCAGCATGACGCGAATGAAATCATTCTCCATCCACACCGCCCGATAGTCGCGCATCTCCCGCTCGCCGGTTAAGGTATCAACCACGCCGTAGGGGTACACGCTGCCGGAGGAACCCTGATAGACCCGCTTTTCGAGGAACATCGGGTTAGGATCCTCCGCACCCGTCGTCCACGTCGGGAGTGTAATCGTTTCCTGCCAGACCTTAACCGAACCGTGCATAGCGCTCTCCACTAAAAGTAATTAAGTAAAAACCTGATGGAGGCGAGTTTATAATCTTGATTAGCGGTTAAAATGCGCAATGCTCACGCAATATAGTTAAGGGAGTTAAGTGTATGCAGCTAACCGGGTTCAACAACGTTCGGGTCAGGCAGGCCAACAAATCAATCTTTCTGGCCTGTTTGTGGCGAGAAAAGCAGCTCAGCAAATCGCAGCTCGCTCAGCTCAGCGGGCTTTCCATTCCGGCGGTGAGCAACATACTCGACGAGCTGCTCAGCGAAGGTCTCATCAGCCACTCTGCAGAAAAAATGAGCAATCGGGGCGTCAATAGCGGTAGCTTTCAGATCCCGCTGCACGGCGCCTGGACGCTGTGTATGAATATCACCCCCACCAGCATTGAGTACCAGCTCGCCGACGCTCGCCTGCTGGCCGTCGACGCGCACCAGCATATTCGTATCAATGCCCCGACGCCTCAGGCTTTGCTGGCGGCGATTATCGACTGCTGGCGCCGCGTCCACCGCCGCTATCCGCAGCATAAAATCAACGTCGCGCTGGGTGTTCACGGGCAGGTAGATCCGGTAACCGGCGTTTCGCAAACCATGCCGCAGGCGCGCTGGAAAACGCCTGTCGAACTCAAATATTTACTTGAGGAAGAGCTCGGCGTTCAGGTCAGGGTCGATAATGACTGCGCGATGCTGGCGCTGGCCGAAAAATGGCAGAACAGCGCCGCGCCGCAGGATTTTTGCGTGATCAACGTCGATTACGGTATTGGTTCATCGTTTGTTATTAACGATCAGATCTACCGCGGAAGCCTCTACGGCAGCGGCCAGATTGGCCATACGATCGTCAATCCTGACGGCACGGCCTGCGACTGCGGACGCTATGGCTGTCTGGAAACCATCGCCTCGCTCAGCGCGCTGAAAAAGCAGGCTCGGATGTGGCTAAAAACCCAGCCGGAGTCGCAGCCCTCCCCCGAAAAACTCACCACCGAGTCGCTTATTGCGGCCTGGGAACGGGGCGATGTGCATATCCGCGCCTGGGTTGAACGCTCCGCCAACGCCATTGGCCTGAGCCTGTATAACTTCCTCAATCTGCTCAATATTAATCAGATATGGCTCTATGGCCGCAGCTGCGCTTTTGGCGAGCAGTGGCTCAACACCATTGTTAAACAAACCAGCTTCAACCCCTTCGACCACGGCGACGCTCCGCGCGCGCACGCTACCCAAATTAGCTTCGGTCGGCTCACCCGCCCGCAGCAGCTGCTGGGCATTGGCTATCTGTACGTGGAGGAGGCGCTGGAGAAAATTTAGGCACCGGTCTCAATGCGTGGCGGGGAGGAAAATTGTGTATTACGTTTAAAGAACACGTCTTTCATAAGGTGCTGGTTATGAACGCATTGCGCTATTTTGATTTTGGTTCCTCGCGCCACGTACTGCTGCTGATTGCACGAATTGCCGTCGTGCTGCTGTTTATCATCTTTGGCTACCCCAAGCTTATGGGGTTTAGCGGCACCGTGCAGTATATGGCGTCATCCGGCGCGCCGCTGCCGACGCTGGCGGCCATTATCGCTATCGTGATGGAGGTTCCGGCGGCGATCCTGATTATTCTCGGCTTCTTCACCCGTCCGCTGGCGGTTATTTTTATTTTTTATACGCTGGGTACGGCGGTTATTGGCCACCACTACTGGGATATGTCCGGCGATGCGGTAATGCCGAATATGATTAACTTCTATAAAAACGTCAGCATTGCCGGCGCCTTCTTGCTGCTGGCGATAGTCGGCCCGGGCGCCATCTCCCTCGACCGCCGTTAATCATCGGGCAACGGACGTAAAAAAGGCCGCATTTGCGGCCTTTTATTCGCTTTCAACAGCTAAGCGTTATGCGTAAACCGGGAAGCGGGCGCAGATATCCAGAACTTTACCTTTAACGCGCTCGGTTACCGCTTCGTCATTGATATTGTCCAGAATGTCACACATCCAGCCGGCCAGCTCTTTCACTTCCGCTTCTTTGAAGCCGCGGCGAGTCACGGCCGGAGAACCGATACGGATACCGGAAGTCACGAACGGGCTCTTCGGATCGTTCGGCACGCTGTTTTTGTTCACGGTGATGTTGGCGCGGCCCAGGGCGGCGTCAGCTTCTTTACCGGTCAGGTTCTTATCAACCAGATCCAGCAGGAACAGGTGGTTTTCAGTCCCGCCGGAGACCACTTTGTAGCCGCGGTTCAGGAACACTTCCACCATCGCTTTAGCATTCTTAGCGACCTGCTGCTGGTAGACCTTGAACTCAGGCTCCATCGCTTCTTTCAGCGCCACGGCTTTTGCAGCGATAACGTGCATCAGCGGGCCGCCCTGGGCGCTTGGGAAGACGGCAGAGTTCAGCTTTTTGTACAGCTCTTCGCTACCGCCTTTCGCCAGGATCAGGCCGCCGCGCGGACCCGCCAGGGTTTTATGGGTCGTGGTGGTCACAACGTGAGCGTGCGGAACCGGGTTCGGATAGACGTCAGCGGCGATCAGGCCGGCCACGTGGGCCATATCAACGAACAGGTAAGCGCCGATGCTGTCGGCGATTTCACGCATTTTTGCCCAGTCAACGACGCCGGAATAGGCAGAGAAGCCGCCGATGATCATCTTCGGCTTGTGGGTCTGCGCCTGCTTCGCCATGTCTTCGTAGTCAATTTTACCGGACTCATCAATACCGTAAGGGATGATGTTGTAGAGCTTGCCGGAGAAGTTAACCGGGGAGCCGTGAGTCAGGTGGCCGCCCTGCGCGAGGTTCATACCGAGAACGGTATCGCCCGGCTGCAGCAGAGCGGTGTAAACCGCGAAGTTAGCCTGAGAACCGGAGTGCGGCTGCACGTTGGCGTAGTCGGCGCCAAACAGCTCTTTTGCGCGATCGATAGCCAGCTGCTCGACGACATCCACGTATTCGCAGCCGCCGTAGTAGCGCTTGCCCGGATAGCCTTCGGCATATTTGTTGGTCAGCTGAGAACCCTGAGCCTGCATCACGCGCGGGCTGGTGTAGTTCTCGGAGGCGATCAGTTCGATGTGCTCTTCCTGACGTACTTTTTCCTGCTCCATAGCCTGCCACAGTTCGGCATCATAATCGGCAATGTTCATTTCACGCTTTAACATCCGCATCTCCTGCTCAGCTAACAATAAATTACAGCTCTAAATGGGGGCCTTTTTGGGCGACGGCCCACAGTATAACTGAATCGTTCGGTGATAACAGGTCTTGACAAACGATTTTACGCAAACGTTTGGCTCCGCATGACACAAGGCTTTGAGCAATAACGCCTCTACGATTATCAACGGATTTCTTTTCAGGTTTGTGATGCAAATTCTTCACTTTGTAACTGTTTTAATGCGGAGTGTTAAAGAACCATTTACATTGCAGGGTTATTTATATAAGATGCATTTAAAATGCATCATTAAGATAACACTAAAGGAAGCTGCTATGCTCGACGCTCAAACCATCGCTACGGTCAAAGCCACCATTCCCCTGCTGGTCGAAACGGGTCCTAAGCTGACCGCCCACTTCTACGATCGCATGTTTGCTCATAACCCCGAACTCAAAGAAATCTTCAATATGAGCAACCAGCGCAACGGCGATCAGCGTGAAGCGCTGTTTAACGCTATTGCTGCTTACGCGAGCAATATCGATAACCTGGCGGCCCTGCTGCCGGCGGTAGAGAAAATCGCGCAGAAGCATACCAGCTTCCAGATCCGTCCGGAGCAGTACAATATCGTCGGCGGCCACCTGCTGGCGACGCTGGATGAAATGTTCAGCCCGGGCCAGGAAGTCCTTGATGCGTGGGGCAAAGCCTACGGCGTGCTGGCTAACGTCTTTATCAATCGCGAAGCCGAAATCTATCAGGATAGCGCCAGCAAGACCGGCGGCTGGGAAGGAACCCGCGCCTTCCGCATCGTGAAGAAAACCCCGCGCAGCGCGCTGATCACCAGCTTCGAAATGGAGCCGGTGGACGGCCAGCCGGTTGCCGACTATCAGCCGGGCCAGTACCTGGCCGTCTGGCTGAAGCCAGAAGGGTTTGAATATCAGGAGATTCGCCAGTACTCCCTGACGCGTAAGGCGGATGGCAAAGGCTATCGTATCGCCGTGAAGCGCGAGAGCGGCGGCCAGGTATCGAACTGGCTGCACAATGCGTCAAGCGAAGGGGACGTTGTCCACCTGGCGGCGCCGGCGGGCGACTTCTTCCTTACCGTTGATGCCGAAACCCCGGTAACGCTGCTCTCCGGCGGCGTCGGCCAGACGCCAATGCTGGCAATGCTGGATTCGCTGGCAAAAGCGCGCCATCCGGCGCAGGTTAACTGGTTCCACGCGGCGGAAAACGGCGAGGTTCACGCCTTTGCCGATGAGGTCAGCGCGCTGGGCGCGGCCCTGCCTAAGTTTGCGTCTCACGTCTGGTATCGCAGCCCAGGCGAAGAGGACCGTCAGGCGGCGCGTTTTAATAGCGAAGGTTTGATGGATTTGACCGCTCAGGCCGAGAGTCTGCGCGACCCGCTGATGCAGTTCTACCTCTGCGGCCCGGCGGCCTTTATGCAGCATGCGGCGAAGCAGCTGGTAGCGCTTGGGGTCAATAGCGAGCGCATTCATTACGAATGCTTCGGCCCGCACAAGGTGCTGTAACTGATAACCCTCTCCCCGCCGGGGAGAGGGTTAAAACTTAAATCGCTTCGTCGTCTTCTTCGCCGGTACGGATACGGATCACGCGCGCCACGTCAAAGACAAAGATTTTGCCATCGCCGATTTTACCGGTCTGCGCCGTGCGGATAATGGTATCGACGCAGGTATCGACGATATCATCCGTGACCACGATTTCGATTTTCACTTTTGGCAGAAAATCCACCATATACTCCGCACCGCGGTACAGCTCGGTATGGCCCTTCTGACGGCCAAAGCCCTTCACTTCCGTTACCGTCATCCCGGTGATGCCGACTTCCGCCAGCGCTTCACGCACGTCATCCAGCTTGAATGGTTTAATAATCGCATCAATCTTTTTCATGGTTTTCCTGTCTTAGAGCCTATCCCACTAAGGCTATTTTACTTGCCATTTTGAACCTGGGCAGTGCTCAAACTGCCTGCGACAATAACGCCTACTGGGATAGGCCCTTAGTCGCGTAACCGGTTGCTTACCGTATCATAACTTGCGCTATGGCGCGGAGCTACTCTTTAAAGTCGTTGGCGTCGAGCTCGTGGCGCGACAGCAGTTTGTAAAATTCGGTGCGGTTGCGCCCGGCCATTCTGGCCGCGTGCGTCACGTTGCCTTTGGTAATTTGCAGCAGCTTGCGCAGGTAGTTCAGCTCAAACTGATTGCGCGCCTCAACGAAGGTCGGCAGCGCGGTATTTTCGCCTTCCAGCGCCTGCTCCACCAGCGCATCGCTGATCACCGGCGAGGAGGTCAGCGCCACACACTGCTCAATCACGTTCACCAGCTGACGCACGTTGCCCGGCCATTTGGCAGCCATCAGCCGCTTCATCGCGTCGGTCGAGAAGGCGCGAACAAACGGCTTATGCCGGTCGGCCGACTGCCGCAGCAGATGGTTGGCAAGAAGCGGAATATCCTCGGTGCGATCGGCGAGAGGCGGGATCTTGAGGTTCACCACGTTCAGACGATAGAACAGATCTTCGCGGAACTCGCCGCGGGCCATCGCCTTAGGCAGATCGCGGTGGGTGGCGGAGACGATGCGCACGTCGATGTCGATGTCGCGGTTGCTGCCCAGCGGGCGAACCTTGCGCTCCTGCAGGACGCGCAGCAGTTTTACCTGCAGGGCCACCGGCATATCGCCGATCTCATCGAGGAACAGCGTGCCCCCTTCGGCGGCCTGGAACAGCCCTTCCCGATTGCTGACCGCGCCGGTAAAGGCGCCGCGGGCGTGGCCAAACAGCTCAGACTCCAGCAGCTGCTCCGGCAGGGCGCCGCAGTTAATGGCGACAAAGGGCTTCGCATGGCGCGGGCTGGCGTTATGGATCGCCTGGGCGACAATCTCTTTGCCGGTGCCGCTCTGGCCGTTAATCAGCACGCTGACGTCCGACTGTGCCACCATGCCCGCCTGCTCCAGCAGGCGCTGCATCAGCGGGCTACGGGTCACAATCGCCTGACGCCAGCGCTCATCCGTCGTCGGCGCGCTGTGCTCCAGCGCGTCATCAATGGCTTTGTACAGCGCGTCTTTGTCCACCGGCTTGGTCAGGAAGCTGAACACTCCCTGCTGGGTCGCGGCCACCGCCTCGGGAATCGAACCGTGGGCGGTGAGAATGATCACCGGCATTCCCGGCTGCACCTTCTGGATTTCGGCAAACAGCTGCAGGCCGTCCATTTCATCCATGCGCAAATCGCTGACCACCAGGTCGACCTTATCGCGCCCCAGCACGCGCAGCGCCTCCGGGCCGCTTTCGGCAGTGGTCACGCTGTATCCTTCGCTGACAAGACGCATTCCCAGCAGCTTCAGCAGCCCTGGATCGTCGTCCACCAGCAGCAGGCGCGCGGGTTTACGGCTCGTCATGCGTGGCCTCCGGGATTTTTTCGCCGCCGTGCCCGACGTCAGAATTAAAATTTCCGCCCGGCTTGCGGGTGGAGAGCTGGCGCTCGATATCGGTGAGGTTTTCCAGCTTACGCGTGGTGAGCTCCAGCTCGCCGCGCAGCTGCTGCTCCTGCTGGCGCAGCGCGTCAAGTTCGGCATCGCTGGTCTGCTGTAGCTTCGCGTAGCGGGAGCGTTCGTCCACCAGCTGCAGCTGTCGGCTCTGCCCGTCGCGCCAGAGCTGGTAAAGCGGGCGCACCTGCACGGCTATTTGCGAGCTGAAGGTGTCCAGGCGAGAAACCAGCTCGCGCCGCTCGTCGGGGGTAATTTTGGCGTCGGCCAGCAAAATGCCGCGCTTAAACGCATCCTGCCAGCGGTCGTCATCGTGCTGCCGGGCTTCCGCCCGCGCCTGCGCCGGAGAAAGGCGATCGGCGCAGTCAATTCCGCGCAGCCAGTAGAGCGGATTTTTGTCGCTGATATCCCCGCTAAGGGACCAGATATCCGCGCACTCAACCGAGAGGAAATCCGCCACCTGGTGCTGCGGCAGCTCGGGCTGCGCTTTGTCGCCTGCCGTGTGCGGTGATAAAGCCGTGGAACATCCGGCCAGCGCCAGGCAGGAGATGCCGGTCAGCAGCCAGACCCTGACGGGACGAACCCATGCGAAAAAGTGGGACATAGTCACCCATTGTTGATTCATGTGTTGATTTTTCCCGGCTCGGCGGCGGGAAGCGTGATGCGAAAACAGATAAGCCCGGGTAGATCGTCGACCAGGCTTAGCTCGCCCTGCATTTGTCGAACGCAGTCCCGCGCAATGCTTAGCCCGAGGCCGCTGCCTTTTACCGCCCCTTTACGCTGGTGACTTCCCTGATAAAAGGGCTCAAAAATCATTTTTCTTTCCACTGGCGGTATCGGCTCGCCGCTGTTGCTTACGTCGATGCGCACCTGCTCGCCGTGCCGGTAGCTATGAATATGAATGTTACCGGATTCAGCACCATAGTGCACCGCATTGGAGTAGAGATTATCCAGCACGCTCGCCAGCAAAGCCGGCTCCGCCTGGCAGAATCGGGCCTCCAGGCTGAGATCCGTGCGCATCAGTTTAGCTCTTGCCGGCAGGCTGTGGGCAGAAACAACGCTTTCGACCAGCTCCGCGAGGTTAACGGTCTCGCGCGCCACCGGGCCGTCGGCCTGTTTACGGTTGTAATCAAGCAGCTGTTCAATCAGCTTTTGCAGGTTGCGGCTGCTGGCGTCGAGGATCTCGACAATCTCCTGCTGCTCGGCGGTCAAAGGCCCGGCAACGCGGTCGGCAAGCAGCTCCGTACCTTCGCGCATGCTCGCTAAGGGCGTTTTCAGCTCATGGGAGAGATGGCGCAAAAACTGATGCCGCTGCGACTCCAGCCAGGCCAGGCGCTCGCTCAGCCAGATGATGCGTTCGCCGACCGAGCGCAGCTCGCGTGGCCCGGTGAATAGCGCCGCGTTATCCAGCGACTTCCCCTCCCCCAGCCGGTTAATCATCTTCTCAATCCCTTTTACCGGGCCGATGATCATTCGGGTAAACAGCAGCACCAGCGCCAGGCTCAGCAGAAACAGCACCAGCGCCTGCCAGCCGAAGAACTGCCCACGTTCGGCGATCTCCTGCTGCAGCTGCTGCCCGCGGGAATAGACAACCGTTCGGGTGGCCTGCACCATCACGCTGTTGGCCGTAGCGAAGGCTTCCAGGCTCTCTGCCGACTTCGCGTCGGGGCTGCTGTTTTTGCACCTCAGCTGCGCCAGGTCGCTCAAATCCTGGCTCAGGGCCTGCCAAATTTTCTCATCCGGCAGCACGCCGGCGTGCGCGTCCAGCATTTCGCTGTAGCGCTGGCGCTGATTTTGATAAACCTTCGCCAGCGTCGGATCGTCCAGCACGCAGTACTGGCGGTAGCTGCGCTCCATTTCCAGCGAAGCGTTAACCATCGCCTCGCTGCGCCGGGCGTCAACCAGGGTGGTGCGGTTGATGTGCGCGGCCTGGGCGCTGAGAGCGTTCAGGCTCTGCCACGCCTGCCAGGCCAGAACCAGCAGCGGTAGCAGGATCAGCACGAAGGAGAGCGTCACCAGCTGGCGCAACGATCGGGGGAAAAGGGAGAGTCGCTTCAAGTATATAGCCTCAAACATTCGCTTAAGACGATGCTAACCGAGGACGCCGCAGAGTAACAGGTGCAATCAGCAGATCTGCCGTACGAAGGGAGACGGGTCGGGGCATTTCCCGTCAACGACGCGGGTCATTATCCCCGCGCGCCGACGTCTTGCCATACCGCAGACATAATAAAGCCAGGCATTTGCCTGGCTTTATTAAGAAATAAGGCGGTGCCTAACTCGACGTTTCGCCCGATGGCTGATAAAGCAAAGCTGTTATCAGGAGTTGGACGGCAGGCACCTTGTTGTGCGTCATTCGAAGTTTATGTAGCGCGTCCCGAAGGGGCTGACATAAGAAGGTGAATGAGCCACTGCATATTATTATGCACGTTCTATGCCACATTACAAAATATTTTATTAACACAATGAAATATAAATGGTTTTCTATATTTTACACCCTCGAAGGTGAGGCCTGTTTTTTAGCCACAGTGTCGCCATTTAGCAACACTTAAACACTGACTTAGCGACCACCTTTAAAATCAAATGGTTAAATGTCTCCTTTTGGAGACACCCCTCCCCGGCGTTTGTCGGTAAATCCCGACACCCTGCAGCGATAGCCATCACAAACAAAAAGGCCCCCCGCTTTCGCGGGAGGCCTTTTAGAGCATCAGCCAGGGATCGGTTTAGCCCAGCTGCTTACGCGCGTTGCGGAAAATACGCATCCACGGGCTGTCCTCGCCCCAGTTTTCCGGGTGCCAGGAGTTTGCCACGCTGCGGAAGACGCGCTCAGGGTGCGGCATCATGATGGTGGCGCGGCCGCTTTCGCTGGTAACGGCGGTAATCCCGTTCGGCGAGCCGTTCGGGTTCGCCGGGTAGCTTTCGGTCACTTTACCGAAGTTATCGACGAAACGCAGCGCGACCAGGCCTTTGCTCTCAAGCTGCGCCAGATGCGCGCCGTCGCGAACCTCCACCTGCCCTTCACCGTGAGACACGGCGATAGGCATCATTGAGCCGACCATCCCCTGCAGCAGCAGAGACGGGCTTTGCGTCACTTCAACCAGGCTGAAGCGCGCCTCAAAGCGGTCAGAATAGTTACGTACGAAGCGTGGCCACAGGTCGCTTCCCGGGATCAGCTCCCGCAGATTGGACATCATCTGACAGCCGTTACACACGCCCAGCGCGAGGGTCTGCGGACGATGGAAGAAGGTCGCAAATTCATCGCGCACGCGGTCGTTGAACAGAATCGATTTCGCCCAGCCTTCGCCCGCCCCCAGCACGTCGCCGTAGGAGAAGCCGCCGCAGGCCACCAGCGCCTGGAAGTCGGCAAGGCCGGTACGGCCCGCAAGCAGGTCGCTCATGTGCACGTCAACGGCATCAAAGCCCGCGCGATGGAAGGCCGCGGCCATCTCAACGTGCGAGTTAACGCCCTGCTCGCGCAGTACCGCCACCTTCGGACGGGCGCCGGTCGCAATGTACGGCGCAGCGATATCTTCGTTGATATCGAAAGAGAGCTTCACGTTAAGGCCAGGATCGCTGTCGTTGCTTTTCGCGGCGTGCTCGCTATCGGCACACTCGGGGTTATCGCGCAGACGCTGCATCTGCCAGGTGGTTTCTGCCCACCACATACGCAGCGTAGAACGGCTTTCGCTGAATACCGGGCTGCCGTCGGCGGTGATGACGAAGCGATCGCTCGCCGTTGCCTGACCCAGGTAGTGGGTGCAATCCGCCAGACCGTGGGAGGCCAGCAGCGCTTCAACCGCCTCGCGATCCGCGGCGCGAACCTGAATAACCGCCCCGAGCTCTTCGTTGAACAGCGCCGCCAGGCTATCGTCGCCCAGCGCGGCGATATCCACATCCACGCCGCAGTGGCCGGTAAAGGCCATCTCGGCCAGCGTCACCAGCAGGCCGCCGTCGGAACGGTCGTGGTATGCCAGTAGCTTGCGTTCAGCTACCAGCGCCTGCATTGCGTCCCAGAAGCCTTTCAGCTGCGCGACGTCGCGAACGTCCGCCGGGGTATCGCCCAGCTGGCGATAAACCTGCGCCAGCGCGGTCGCGCCCAGCGCGTTGCGGCCGTTGCCTAAATCAATCAGCAGCAGGGCGTTGTCTTCGGTGGAGAGCTGCGGCGTCACGGTGCGACGCACGTCTTCCACGCGGGCAAAAGCGGTGATCACCAGCGACAGCGGAGAGGTCATCTCGCGCTGCTCGCTGCCTTCCTGCCAGCGGGTTTTCATCGACATAGAATCTTTGCCGACCGGGATAGTCAGGCCCAGAGCCGGACACAGCTCTTCGCCAACCGCTTTCACCGCTTCGTACAGACCGGCATCTTCGCCCGGGTGTCCGGCCGCTGCCATCCAGTTTGCCGAAAGCTTCACGCGATTCAGCGCACCAATTTGCGTTGCCGCCACGTTGGTCAGCGCTTCCCCGACCGCCAGGCGGGCGGAGGCGGCGAAATCGAGTAATGCCACCGGCGAACGTTCGCCAAGGGCCATCGCTTCGCCGTAGTAACTATCGAGGCTGGCGGTGGTAACCGCGCAGTTCGCCACCGGGATCTGCCATGGGCCAACCATCTGATCGCGCGCCACCATGCCGGTAACGGTGCGGTCGCCGATGGTGACGAGGAAGGTTTTTTCCGCCACCGCCGGCAGGTGCAGAACGCGATTTACCGCGTCGGCAACGGTTATTCCCTGGCGATTCAGCGCTTCGCCTTTGGCCTTCAGGGTCTGCACGTCGCGGGTCATTTTCGGCGTTTTGCCCAGCAGCACGTCCAGCGGCAGATCGATCGGCTGGTCGTTGAAATGGCTGTCGCTCATATTCAGATGCAGCTCTTCGGTAGCGTCACCAATCACGGCGTAAGGCGCGCGCTCGCGGCGGCACAGCTCGTCGAACAGCGGCAGCTGGTCCGGCGCTACCGCCAGCACGTAGCGCTCCTGGGATTCGTTACACCAGATTTCCAGCGGGCTCATGCCCGGCTCGTCGCTGAGGATATCGCGCAGCTGGAATTTACCGCCGCGGCCGCCGTCGCTCACCAGCTCCGGCATGGCGTTCGAAAGGCCGCCCGCGCCGACGTCGTGGATAAACAGAATCGGGTTGGCGTCACCCAGCTGCCAGCAGCGGTCAATGACCTCCTGACAGCGGCGCTCCATTTCCGGGTTGTCGCGCTGGACGGAGGCGAAATCGAGGTCCGCATCAGACTGACCGGATGCCATAGACGAGGCCGCGCCGCCGCCGAGGCCAATGTTCATCGCCGGCCCGCCGAGCACGATAAGCTTCGCCCCAACGATAATTTCGCCTTTCTGGACATGATCGGCGCGAATGTTGCCGATACCGCCAGCCAGCATGATCGGCTTGTGATAGCCGCGCAGCTCTTCACCGTTGTGGCTGGTCACCTTTTCTTCATAGGTGCGGAAGTAGCCGTTCAGCGCCGGACGACCAAATTCGTTGTTAAACGCCGCGCCGCCCAGCGGACCGTCGGTCATGATATCCAGCGCGGTCACGATGCGGTCCGGTTTGCCGAAATCTTCTTCCCACGGCTGTTCAAAGCCCGGGATGCGCAGGTTCGATACTGAGAAGCCGACCAGGCCCGCTTTGGGCTTCGCTCCGCGCCCGGTTGCGCCTTCATCGCGAATTTCACCGCCGGAGCCGGTCGCCGCGCCCGGCCACGGAGAAATTGCCGTCGGGTGGTTGTGCGTTTCTACCTTCATCAGGATATGCGCCGCTTCCTGATGGTAGTCATAAATCCCGTCCTGATGGCTGGCGAAGAAGCGCCCGACCTCGGAACCTTCCATAACCGCGGCGTTGTCTTTGTAAGCGGACAGAACGTAGTCCGGGGTCTTCTCAAAGGTATTTTTGATCATCTTAAACAGCGACTTCGGCTGCTGTTCGCCGTCGATGACCCAATCGGCGTTAAAAATCTTGTGGCGGCAGTGCTCGGAGTTGGCCTGCGCGAACATATAGAGCTCGATATCGTTCGGGTTACGGCCCAACGTTTTGAAAGCATCCTGCAGGTAGTCGATTTCGTCGTCCGCCAGCGCCAGCCCCAGACGGAGGTTAGCGTCAATCAGCGCCTGACGGCCCTGGCCCAGCAGATCGACGCTGGTGACCGGCTTAGGCTGATGCTGAGCGAACAGCTTCGCGCCCTCTTCCAGCGCGTCGAATACGCTTTCCATCATTCGGTCGTGCAGTTCGTCTGCAACGACGGCCCACTGCTCTGCGCTCAGCGTGCCGGCTTCAACGTAGTAGGCTACGCCGCGCTCAAGGCGCACAACCTGTGCCAGGCCGCAGTTATGGGCGATATCGGTAGCTTTAGAAGACCAGGGGGAGATGGTGCCAGGGCGGGGGGTGACGAGCAGTAATTTACCGGTTGGGGTATGGCTACTTAAGCTTGGGCCATACTTGAGCAGTCGTGCCAGCCTCTCGCGATCCTCGCCGCCGAGCGGGGCGTTCAGGTCGGCAAAATGAACATACTCTGCATATATTGTGCTTACCGGGATGTTGGCCGCCTGGAAACGTGCCAGCAGTTTATTGATACGAAATGCCGACAGTGCAGGTGAACCACGCAAAATTTCCATCATAAGTCTCTCGTCTTCGAAGCTTTCAATATGAGCCAGGGGGGAAACGGGCGCTATTATAGTGAATCCTGCGCCCTGACGAAACCGTTTGCGTGGAAATAAAATCATTCGCCGCGTTTATCATTAAATGTGACCTCTATCGCGAATAAGTTGCCAACTGGCGCATTCTTAAGCAAAATGCCGCTCATTCACCGACAACCTTTTACTTTTTCCGGTCATAGTCTGCTGAGGAACACAGAGCTGCAGAAGATTAACTATCTGAAAAAACTAAAGATTAATTATCTGCTCATCGGCATTGTTACCTTATTGCTGGCGGCTGCCCTGTGGCCGTCGATCCCGTGGTCGGGAAAACCAGAGAACCGCGTGGCGGGAATTGTGTCGCGCGGGGAGCTGCGCATCAGCACCATCAACTCGCCGATGACCTTTGCGACCATCAATGACAAAACCTACGGTCTTGATTACGAGCTGGCGCAGCAGTTCGCCGACTACCTCGGCGTAAAGCTGAAGATCACCGTTCGGCAGAATATCAGCCAGCTGTTTGACGATCTGGACAGCGGAAAGGCCGACATGCTCGGCGCCGGGCTGGTCTATAACTCCGAGCGGGTGAAGAACTATCAGCCGGGACCGAGCTACTACTCCGTATCGCAGCAGCTGGTCTACCGAGTCGGCAGCCCACGCCCGCGCACCCTTGCTACTCTCAACGCCGACCAGCTGGCTATCGCCCCGGGCCACGTCGCCATTAACGACCTGCAGAGCCTGAAGGAGAGCAAATACCCCGATCTCAGCTGGCGCGTCGATGAAAAGCGCGGCACCACGGCGCTAATGCAGGCGGTGATCGATGGCGATCTGAGCTACACCATCGCCGATTCCGTGGCGGTCAGCCTGTTTCAGCGCGTTCATCCTGAGCTGGCGGTCGCGCTGGATATCAGCGATGAGCAGCCGGTGACCTGGTTTAGCGTGAAGGGCGAAGACAACTCGCTCTCGGCGGCGATGCTCGATTTCTTCAACAACATTAATGAAGACGGCACCCTGGCGCGGCTGGAAGAGAAGTATCTCGGGCACGGCAACGATTTCGATTATGTCGATACGCGCACCTTCCTGCGGGCGGTAGAGAATGTCCTGCCGGACCTGCAGCCGATGTTTGAAAAGTACGCCCGCCAGATCGACTGGCGCCTGCTGGCGGCGATTGCCTGGCAGGAGTCGCACTGGGATCCGCAGGCAACCTCCCCGACCGGAGTTCGCGGGATGATGATGCTCACCCGGAACACCGCTCAGAGCCTGGGATTAACCGACCGCACCGATGCCGAGCAGAGCGTCAACGGCGGCATGCGCTATCTGCAGGATATGATGAACAAGGTTCCAGATTCGGTTCCCAAAGATGAACGGATCTGGTTTGCGCTGGCGGCGTACAATATGGGCTACGCGCATATTCTAGACGCCATCGCCCTGACGAAAAAACAGCAAGGGAATCCCAACAGCTGGGCGGACGTGAAGCAGCGCCTGCCGCTGCTCAGCCAAAAATCCTACTATAGCAGGCTGAAATACGGCTATGCGCGGGGCCATGAAGCCTACGCTTACGTCGAAAACATTCGCAAGTACCACATTAGCCTGGTGGGCTATCTGTCCGAGAAGGAGAGCAAGGACGAGCAGGCGCTGGCGATGGCCGGTGACTATCCGGCGGTTATGCCGGATGAGGTAGATAAAAAGGAAGAGCAGGCGCTACCGTTTTTCAAATTCCGCACCGAAGCGCTGGTCGATAACGCCAGGTTCAAAATCCCCGGGCTGAGCCACTAGTTCTCGCCCGCCTGACGCGCCTTTTTCAGCGCCTTTTTCTCTTCTCGCCGCCAGCGGAAAAAATCGCTCAGCATCGCCGAACACGACTCGGCGAGAACGCCTTCAGCGATCTCAACCCGATGGTTCATCCCCGGATGGTGCAGCACGTCGATAAGCGATCCGGCGGCGCCGGTCTTCGCATCCCGGGCGCCAAATACCAGCCGCGAGATGCGGCTATGCACCATCGCCCCGGCGCACATCACGCACGGCTCGAGGGTCACGTACAGCGTGGCGTCAATCAGGCGGTAGTTTTGCAGCACCAGCCCGCCCTGGCGTATGGCCATGATCTCGGCGTGCGCGGTCGGATCGTGACGGCCGATCGGACGATTCCAGCCCTCGCCGATGACCTGGTTATTGTGTACCAGCACGGCGCCCACCGGCACCTCGCCCTCTTCCCAGGCGCGTTTAGCCAGCGTCAAAGCGTGACGCATCCAGTATTCATCATTGCGTTCATGGTCAGACAAAGCGGGACTCCTGTGCAAAAGCGGGGCGCATTATACATGCCGGCCGCGCATTAGACACTATCACTCTAGCTGATGCAGATCGCCCTGTGGCGTCACCCGCCAGCGGTGCTGGCAAAAGCAGAGCAGCGGATTATCCTGCTCGCTATCGCTGTAGCCGCTATACAGCCGCAGCGGCGCGCCGATTTGTTGCTCCAGCTGCACCACTTTTTCATGCCCCAGGCAGCGCAGAGTCAGGACCCAGCCGCCGTAGCGGCGCGCCATTCTGCTGGCGATGAGGTTCACTCTCGGTAGCCAGGGCGTGTCAAAATAGACCTGCTCCACCAGCGACTGCGGTGAACCGGTGATCAGCCAGACGTCGGCATCGGTGCTGGTCAAATAGCCCGTTAGCCGGGCATGCACCACCGGGAACGCCGTCACGTGCTGGCGAAACCAGCGGACAAAGTTCGCCTCAAGACGCTTGAGCTTCGCCTCGCTGCGTCCGCAGGTGGAGGCCCACAGCAGCAGGCTCATCGGCCAGCGCGCCGCCCTGCCGTTGACCAGCAGCCCGCCGAGGATAACCGGCAGCAAAAGCATCACCGGCAGCAGATTCAGGGGCTGATGACGCAGGACGTAGCGTATGAAGCTGCCAAACATATCCTGCTGGTGCAGGGTTCCATCAAGATCAAAAAAGACCACCCGACGCATAGCGCTATTCAAACTCAACCTCTTCTTTTCGTCATTCCGGCTGCCCGCTAGCTTACCAGCCTTGCACCCTTAATATTAAAAACATCTGCGAGCGTTGAATTTAGGTTAAGGTCGTTGATGAAGAAATCTCAGCACCAGAATTTTTAATTCGCCATAATCCTCTTATAATCGAATACAAAATTCTTTCAGCAGAGGGTGAAGGCCGTCCTCAGGAAAACCTATGAACTGTTTAATCCGCATTCGCCAGCGCTATCCCTCGCTGGCGGCAAGCGATAAAAAGCTGGCTGATTTTATCCTCGCCGAGCCGGACCAGACCCGGCACCTCAGCTCGCAGCAGCTGGCGGGTGAAGCGGGCGTCAGCCAGTCGAGCGTGGTGAAATTCGCCCAAAAGATGGGCTTCAAAGGTTTCCCGGCCCTGAAGCTGGCGCTGAGCGAAGCGCTGGCCAGCGCGCCCGACCCGCAGTCGGTCCCGGTGCATAACCAGATCCTCGGCGACGATCCGCTGCGTCTGGTGGGCGAAAAGCTGATTAAGGATAACGTGGCGGCGATGCACGCCTCGCTGGACGTGAACAGCGAAGAGAAGCTGCTGGAGGCCGTTGCGCTGCTGCGCACCGCTCGTCGGGTCATTATTACCGGCATCGGCGCCTCGGGCCTGGTGGCGCGCAACTTCAGCTGGAAGCTGATGAAGATTGGCGTCAACGCCGTCGCCGAGCAGGATATGCATGCCCTGCTGGCCACCGTCCAGGCGATGTCGCCAGACGATCTGCTGCTCGCCATCTCCTACTCCGGCGAGCGGCGGGAAATCAACATGGCGGCGGCGGAAGCCCTGCGCGTTGGCTGTCGGATCCTGGCGATCACCGGCTTCAGCCCCAACGCGCTGCAGCAGCAGGCCTCCCAGTGCCTGTACACCATTGCCGAAGAGCAGGCGACGCGCAGTGCGGCGATCTCCTCGACCAGCGCGCAGATGATGCTGACGGATCTGCTGTTTATGGCGCTGGTACAGCAGGATCTTGAGCACGCGCCGGACCGCATTCGCCACAGCGAGGCGCTGGTGAAAAAGCTGGTGTGAGCAGAAAATGGGCGTATAATGCCCGCCCTGTTTGTGTTGTTTCTGAGAATTACCTGATGGCGCTGTTAATTACCAAAAAATGCATCAACTGCGATATGTGCGAACCGGAATGTCCGAACGAGGCCATTTCGATGGGTGATAGCATTTATGAAATTAACAGCGATCGCTGCACGGAATGCGTGGGTCATTACGAAACGCCCACCTGTCAAAAAGTGTGCCCGATCCCCAATACGATCCTCAAAGATCCGGCGCACCTCGAGAACGAAGAGCAGCTGTGGGATAAGTTTGTGCTGATGCACCACGCCGATAAAATCTAGCTTTCGATAATGACCGTTGCGCAGGCGTAGTGGCGCTCATCGGCCAGCGTGACGTGAACGGCGCTGACTCCCAGGCGCTCCGCCAGATTCCTGGCTTCGCCCCACAGGCGCAGCTTCGGTTTACCCAGCTCGTCGTTATAAACCTCAAACTGGTTAAAAGCCAAACCGTTGCGAATGCCGGTACCCAGCGCTTTTGCCGCCGCCTCTTTCACCGCGAAGCGCTTGGCCAGAAAACGCACCGGCTGCTGGTGCTGCTCCCAGATTGCCCACTCGTTATCGCTTAATACGCGGCGGGCAAGGCGATCGCCGCTGCGGGCGATCACCGCTTCAATGCGGGCAATTTCAACGATATCCGTGCCCAGCCCGAGAATAGCCATTAAGGACGGGCTTCCTGCATCAGGCGCTTCATTTCAGCCACCGCTTCCTTCAGGCCGCTCATCACCGCGCGACCGATAATCGCGTGGCCAATATTCAGCTCATGCATTTCCGGCAGTCGGGCGATGGCCTTGACGTTGTGGTAGGTCAGACCGTGGCCGGCATTGACCTTCAGGCCAAGGCTGGCGGCATAGGTGGCCGCTTTGGCAATGCGCTCGAGCTCTTTGGCCTGCTGCGCGTCGCTTTCGGCATCCGCGTAGCAGCCGGTATGAATTTCGATATAGGGCGCGCCCACTTCCGCCGCCGCCTCAATTTGCGCAAAATCGGCATCAATGAACAGCGAAACCAGAATGCCGGCATCGGCAAGACGCTGGCAGGCGTCGCGCATTTTTTCGCGCTGGCCGGCCACGTCCAGGCCGCCTTCGGTGGTCACTTCCTGAC
>NZ_JAQGFU010000079.1:0-20812 GCF_030078455.1 Klebsiella sp. Ech2A
CTTCCCGGCCATGGTCATCATATTCTCCACCAGGCCGGCGACGTCCGCCCCCGCCAGCCGGTAGTAGCGGTGCCGCCCCTGCGCCAGGCATACCAGCAGCCGGCCGTTCACCAGGCGGCTCAGGTGCGCGCTGGCGGTAGAGGCGGAAATGTCCGCCGCCGTAGCCAGCTCCGTCGCCGTCCAGGCCCGGCCGTCCATCAGGGCGCAGAGCATTTTCACCCGCGAACTGTCGGCCATGGCGGAAGCGATAGCCGCCACGGCGACGGCCAACGACTCATCATCGGTAATAACTGCGGCAGGTTTGAGCATATGGCCTCACGCGTGAGTGGCCCAGCGGCGCGTCGCCTCCTGCGCCAGCGGGAAATTATCGGTCACCAGAATCAGGCGATTATCATGGTCGCTGTACTGCGTCAAAATATTGACCCCCTGCGCGGCCAGCGCCCGGGCGATGGCGCCGAGCTCTCCCGGCTGCTCCTGCCTGAGGCGGCGAATAAGCGGCTGAGTGACCGCCGCCACCGGGATCCCGGCCTCTTCCAGCGCCGCTCTGGCGCGCTCGCCGTCGGCCACCAGGAAGTGGGCGTGGCACCGGTCGTCGACGGTGAAGACGCCGCCGCCCTCCAGGCCCACGCCGCCGTTGCCGAGCGTTTGCCCCAGCAGCGCCAGCGCGCCCGGACGATTGGGCAGAATCACATAAATATCATACATGGCCGCGATCCTCGCCTCTTTCCGCGCCGTATTCGCGCATCAGCCGGGTGATACGAATCTGATAGTCGGCAAAGATACTCTCTTTTCCCTCCTGCTGAGCCTCCCGGTGGGCGAGGTTATTTTTCCACGCCAGCACCGCCTGCTCGTCGCGCCACCAGGAAAGCGACAGAATTTTCCCCGGCGTCGTCAGGCTCTGAAAACGCTCAATGCTGATAAAACCATCGATAGTGCTGAGCAGCGGCTTAAGCTCCGCCGCCAGCGCCAGATAGCGCGCCTGGCCTTCCGGCGCTACCTCGGCTTCAAAGAGTACGGCAATCATTGTGTCATCCTTATTTGTTCAGCGGTGCCGCTACTCTATGCCCCTCGCCCCGCAGATGCTTCGTCGGCGGACGAAGTATTGCCCGCGCCATACTGGTTAAAAAATAGACAACATATTCACTAAAACAATAGCCAGGGCCCTGGAAAAGAAAAATCTCCGCGCCGTCGGCATCTTTTTTTCCGCAGCAATAAATCACGGCTCGCTTAGCCAACAAACTGTTTTTATTGATTAATCGACATTGAAACGTCACCCGAGCGTCATCTTAATGGCACAAAAGTGTGATCTAAATCGCACTTTTTGCAACGCGCGTTATAGTTAGCAGACTTATTATAAGTCCATCGAAAGCGCAGCGCTTTCCACCTGTAAAGTTAAAAGGAAAAACACCATGAAAAACGTAAAATTACTTGCCGCCGCCGGTATGCTGTCCCTGGTTTCTTTTGCTAGCTTCGCTCAGCACCCGGTCAGCGTGACCGCAGATACTCTGGACAGCGCGGAAGCGAAAATCGCCACCATCGCTAAAGATCAGGGCGCGTCTTACCACATTACCGAAGCATACACCGGTAACCAGGTTCATATGACCGCCGAGCTGTCTAAATAAAAGAATGGTTGCAGAGGGAGCTGCCGGACCGGCCGCCTGAGGCGGCCCGTTTGGCTCCCGCCGCGCAATAACCATGCAGCAATGTCGGGCCCCTTTATGGGGCCTTTTTTGTTAGCGCGCGCTGAATAGACAGCACGCTGAGCAGCACCACGACCAGCCCCACCAGCGCCAGCCCCTGAATCTTCTGCCCGAGAATAATCCAGCCTAACAGCACCGCGGTCACCGGGCTCAGCAGGCTCAGCGCCGAGACCGCCACCGGCGAGAGGCGGCTAATCCCGCGGAACCATAGACCGTACGCCAGCATCGCCCCCGCCACGCACAGCCACAGATAGCCCGCCGCCTGGGTCAGGGTCACCTGCTGTAAAGGAGGATCGACCAGCAGCGCAATCGGCGCCAGCACCACGCCGCCAATCAGCAGCTGCCAGCCCGTCAGCGCCACCACCGGCAGCGATATCGCCCAGCGTCGGGAGAGCCAGGTTCCCAGCGCCATGCTGACCGCCCCTAAAAACGCCGCGCCGATGCCCAGCGGATCCAGCACCGTCTGCGGGGAGAGCAGCAGCAGCGCCATGCCGATAATGCCGCTACAGGCCGAGGCAACCGCCATCCACGGCGATCGCTGCCTGTCCACGGACCAGGCCAGCAGCATCACCAGCAGCGGCTGAATGGCGCCGATCACCGCCGCCAGCCCGCCGGGCAAGCGATAGGCGGCAATAAACAGCAGCGCCTGGAAGGCGCCAATATTGAGGATCCCGGTGACCGCCAGCTTCCAACACTCGCTACGCAGAGGAAAGCGGCGGCACCAGATTAACAGGGCGATCCCCGCCGGAAGCACCCGCAGCAGCGCCGCGAAAAACGGCCTGTCCGCCGGCAATAGCTGCGAGGTCACAATATAGGTCGTCCCCCAGATGGCCGGGGCCAGGGCGGTCAACAGCAGGTCAAAAACGGGCGAACGCGAGAGAAAGGTCATGATTTTATCTTCACATCAAGGTAAATTAGTCAGCAAAGTATGTATCGATAGATATCTTGATATCAAGGTAAGTGGGCACGAATGGACAAATCACCGCAAACAGACGCCGTAGACCGCATTCTTGAACAGTGGAAGCGGGAGCGTCCCGATCTTGACTGTAGCCCGATGGGGCCGATTGGCCGCCTGAAGCGCTGCGCCATGCTGCTGGAACCGCGCGTCGAGGCGGCGTTTATCCGCCACGATCTGGTGCGCTGGGAATTTGACATGCTGGCGACCCTGCGCCGGGCGGGAGAGCCGTTTACCCTCTCGCCGACCCAGCTTTTTTCGACGCTGATGATCACCTCCGGCACCATGACCCACCGCCTGAAGGCGCTGGAAAAACGGGGGTTCATATGCCGGCTGGCGAATCCGCAGGATGCGCGGAGCATGCTGGTGGCCCTGACCCCGGAGGGGCGAGAGCGCATCGATCGCGCGGTTGAAACGCACGTCGAGAACGAACGCCAGCTGCTGGCGGGACTCACTGCGGAGCAGCGCCAGCGGCTGAACGACGCGCTGGCGGAACTGATGCGCCTGCTGGAAGAGGACTAGCAGCCGGCGGCGATATAGTCGCCGTTGGCGCTGATCGGGATCACCGTCAGGAACAGCACGCAGGCAAACAGAATCAGGATGATGCCGCCGGCAATCTTCACCGCCGGAACCAGCAGCCTGAGGCGCCCGCCGCCGCCGGCAAACAGGCCGACCGCCCGTTCGCGGGCGTAGCGCACCGCCAGCGACAGGCCGAGGATCGACAGGGCCGTCCCCAGCGACATGGCCATCACCGCGGCAATTCCCCAGCTGACGATCCCCAGGGCGTTGGCAAACAGCAGGATCATAATCGCCCCGCTGCAGGGCCTCGCGCCGATTGCCAGCACCACCCCAAGCCGGGTTTTCCAGTCCACCTGCGCCAGCTCGCGCCCGACGCCGTGGCGGCCGCAGCCGCAGTTTGGGCTATGGTCATGCAATGGCGTCAGCGAACCGATCGCTATCTTTCGCGGCCGCAGGCTTTTAAGCGTTTGATAGATAATAAATACGCCGAAGGCACCGACCATCAGCGCGCTGATTTTTTCGACGTACCAGCGGCTGGTGCTGAGATCGCCGGAGGCAAGATTGAGCCCTATCGCCAGAATAAATACGAACAGGATGGCGCACGCGCCCTGCATCAGGCTGCCGAGAAACGGCACCACCCGCGCCGCCAGCAGGCTCTCCTTATTGGTGCTGAGATAGGTGGTCACGATAAATTTTCCGTGCCCCGGCCCCACGGCATGCAGCACGCCGTAGAGGAACGCCCCGCCGAGCAGCCATACGCCGCCGCTGTACTGGTGGTTGTTGAGCTGCAAAAGATACATCACCAGATAGCGGTGGAGCGTGATTTGCGTTGCCAGGCACCACTGAATAAATGCGCCCCAGTGCGCGTGGAGTCCCCAGCCGCACCACAGTAACGCCAGCGCGGGCAGCCCCAGCGACAGCAGGCGCCAGTCGCGCGCGAGAATGCGAGTTGTCATCATTTTTCGCCATCGAGTGAATCTGAATTTTCCGCCCGGCGGGAGAGGCTATTCCTCCGCCAGCGCGCTGAATAACGGGGATATTGCGTTTTGCAATACCCGCTAAATACGCATAACATCTGCCCCAATATATCGTCGTCAGGCAAGGAGATGCTTGTGGAACACAATACCGCTTCCGAGCGACCAGACAGCCACGAAAGCCGCTTCCATAAAGAAGAGTTTCCCTTCTTCTGGGTGGTCAACGTCTATGCAAAGTATACCCAGCAGATGGAAGTCGAATTAAAAAAAATCGACATCGACCTCTCGCGCTTTCGGGTGCTGATGCTGGTTCATCAGTACCACCGGGCCAGCATCTCCCGCATCACTGAATACGCCGTCAGCAAAATGCCCACCGTCACCAAAATTGTCGGCCGCCTGCGCGACGATGGTCTGCTGACCACCCACGTCAGCGCCAGCGACGGGCGCGTCACCGAAGCGGAGCTTACCCCCGCCGGCGAGGCCAAGGTGGCGCAGGCGCAGATCCTGAGCAAAAAGGTCTTCACCAAAGCGTTCAAAGGGATTACCCCGGCGCAGGAGAAGAAAATGAACCACGTGCTCTCCCTGCTTCTGCACAACCTCGACGATTAATTCTCTTTCCGACGCGGCGAAAATAACCATTTTAAGCCAATGGCTATTATCGCCAGCCCGCCTTACCCCTCGTTTTTCGCACGCTTTTTTATCATTTTTTTAACTTATATTTTGCGCTTTATTTTGTGACCAGCATCAAGAGAATAAAATATAACCGCAATTTAATTCCAATAAAAATCAATATATTAAAAAATATTTTTTGTTTATAAAATGTTCTTATAGCTAAAAACGATGTGAAAAGTACGTTACAAATTACTTGAAGTTTCAAGTTTTAATGACAAGATTACCTCAGGTCCAGCGCGGCGTATTTTTCATACAGCCGACGCATTTCAGGTTATCGCTAAACGGAAACGTGAACCATGGCTAAGCAACATTGCACGGGTATTACCGAATCTCGTTCCGGGTTTATCTCTCGCTTTACGCTGGGCGCCGGGGAGCTGACGTTTGCGGCCAAAGATACGCTTGATATCGCCGGCCACCCAACCCGCGCCGGCAGCCCGGTGATGCAGGGCGCTCTGCCGGCGAGCAGGCACGCCGCGGTGATTCAGCGGCTGCTGGAGAACGGCTGTCGCCTGCTGGGCAAAACCACGCTCCACGAGCTGGCTTTTGGCGTTACCGGCATTAATGCGTGGAGCGGGACACCGCTTAACCCGCACTACCCGGCGCTGATCCCCGGCGGATCGTCCAGCGGATCGGCCACCGTGGTCGCCGCAGGCGAGGTCGATTTTGCTCTCGGCACCGACACCGGCGGCTCGGTGCGGATGCCCGCCGCCTGCTGCGGCGTGGTCGGCCTGAAGCCAACGTGGGGACGCGTGAGCCGCGAAGGGGTTATCCCTGCCCACAGCTCGCTGGACTGCGTCGGCTTCTTCGCCCGGGAGATCGCCCCCCTGCGTTCGGCTCTTGAGAAAGCGCTGGGGGAAACGGCGGCGCAGTTCCCGGCACGGCGCGGCGAGGCCGGCTTTATCTCCGGCCTGGCCAGCGCGGAGATTGACCGGCTGATCCTCGCGCGTCTGGCGCAGGCGGGCGTAGCGCCGCCGGCGGTGACCCTTCCGGGATTCAGCGAGGCGCACGAGGCCGGGCTGACGATCATCAGCCAGGAAAACTGGCAGGCGTTTCACGCCATCGTTGATGCCCCGGAGCTGGCGGCGGACGTTGCGCTGCGCATCCGCGCCGGGGCGGATATTAGCCCGGCTCAGCGGCAGGCGGCCGAGCAGGTGCGGGCGGCGTTCACCCGCGCCGTCGACGCGCAGCTGGCCAGGACACCGTTTATCTTACTGCCGACCCTGCCGGCGCTGCCGCCCACCCTGCAAGAGGCGGCCGATCCGCTTAGGGTGGTCAACCTGACCCGGCTGGTACGCCCGTTTAATTTAAGCGGCCATCCGGCGCTGACCCTGCCGGTTGGCGAAATAGACCAGCGCCCCGTCGCCCTGCAGATAGTCGGCGGGAAAAATAGAGAGTTCGCTTTACTCAGCTTTGCCGAATCGCTGCAGGCAAAACTGAAATAAAATTCAGACCCCAGGCAAAATATAATAATAGTCCAAAAGGATCCCCGGATCTTATTCAGCCAGCGGCGGGGATAGCCGAATAACGGCGGATATAAAAATTTATTCTCTTTAACTGGAAGAGGCAAAGTCGCATGTTACATTCATCTGCAATATCACGTGCGGAAAAGACGCTGCACGCCACGAATAGTGAATTAAGCGAACTTCTCGGCGATTTAAAAAAGCGCAGCGAGGAATTTGAACAGCAGAAATATATCTCCCACGATATTATTTCGCGCTTTAAAAAGATTGGCGTTTACCGCGCGCTGGTGCCAAAGCGCTACGGCGGCGACGAAATATCGCCGGCGGAATTCTGCCAGCTGGTGGAAACCATCGCCACCGCCGACGGCTCCGCCGGCTGGGTCGCCAGCTTCGGCATGAATCCGTTTTATCTCGGCGGCCTGCCGCTCGCAACCCTCGATGAGATCTACCGCCGCGGCCCGGACGTGGTCTTTGCCGGCGGCATTTTTCCGCCGCAGAAGGCCGCCACCCTCGACGACGGCTTTCGCGTCAGCGGCCGCTGGAGCTTCGCCAGCGGCTGTACCGGAGCGGAGCTGATTGGCGTCGGCATCCTTCCGGACGACGGATCGGCCCGCCCGCTGCCGCGCATTGCGGTGCTGCCCGCGGACCGCTTCACCATCGACCCGGTGTGGAATAGCGTCGGCCTCGCGGGCACCGGCAGCCATGACGTGATCCTCAGCGACGCCTTTGTCCCGGCGGAGTGGACCTTTATCCGCGGCGGCGCGCTTAATCTCGACGGGGCGCTGTACCGCTACCCGGTGCTGTCGCTGGCCACCCAGGTGCTGTCCGTCGTCGCGCTGGGGATCGCCCGCGCCGCGCTGAGCGAAGTCTACGCCATCGCCGAGCGGCAAAGCTCGGTTACCGGCGCGCCCTGCCTCGCCGACCGCCAGTTTGCGCAGATGGAAATCGCCCACTGCGAGGCGGAGCTGCGCTCGGCGCGCTGCTGGTTCTACGACGCCATTGACGACGTCTGGCAGGCCATCCTGCGCGGCGATGAGCCCGGCGAAGCGGCCATCAACGCGCTGCGCCTCTCCTCCACGCATATTACCCGCGTCTCCTCCTCGGTCACCACCCGCGCGCTGAAGCTGGCCGGGATGCCGGGGATCGCCATGCGCAGCCCGCTGCAGCGCTACGCCCGCGACTCGATGGTCATCACCCAGCACGCCTTTATGGGCGAGCTGACCTATATCAATGCCGGCAACATGTTCTTCGGCCACCCGCCGCTGCCCGGCTACCTGTAACCCTATAAGGAGACTCACTATGATCCGCGTTTTATTCTGCATCGGCGTAAACCAGAACTTTTTTGACGCCACCCCGGAGGTGGGCAAGCAGGTATGGGCCGCCTTCGGCGAAATGATGAACGGCATCGCCAACGTCGACGGCGTCACGGTCATCGGCAATATGGATGATGACCGGACGATGGTCGGGCCCTCAACCGGCTGGCCGTGGACCACCTACGTGCTGGCCGACGCGCGGGATTTCGAGGCCGTTACCGCCGCCTGCAATCTGTTCCGCAGCGTGCAGGTCGGCGATGGCCCGGACCGGCTGTGGAAATATTGCAAAGTCGAAGCCCGTACCGGGCGAGAACTGATTATCCAGGCCTAGCCGATGAATAATATAAACACCCTGCTGCAGCGGCTGAATAAGCTCGAAGCCGCCGACCAAATCCGCAAACTCATCAGTCAATATATGCATTTATGCGATGACCTGAGCCATCCGGATATTGCCCGGCAGATCGCCGACTTATTTAGCGAAGAGGCGGTTTGGGAAGGCGTTGGCGATTTATATCAAAGCAAGCTGGGGCGCTATTGCGGACGTCAGGAAATAGCCGAAATGATGGCGCGCTATATTAGCGAGCCCTCCCACTTCGCAATTAACGTCCACTACCTGACCGCGGAATATATCGATATCGACGCCGAGAATAGCGCCAGCGGACGCTGGAAAATGCTGCAGGCTTCCACCTTTCGCGCCGGCGGCTCGCATTTAAACAGCGCCGAGCTGGTGATTCGCTTTAAAAAAACGGATGAGCGCTGGCTGATCGCGCATTTCACCACCCGAAACCTGTTCAGCCGCCCGGTTGACGGCTGGCACTCGCCCGCCGATCTACCCGTACCCGCCAGAGAAGCACAACAATAACGCCTGGAGATTGAGCAATGTCGATACCCGAAACGATCCCTGTTAAGAACCTCCTGCCCGGTGACTGCCCGGCCGCGCTGGGCGCGCTGGTGCAGTCAGACCGCGTGCATACCTCGCTGTACACCTCCAGCGATATCTTTGCCCTCGAGATTGAAAAGATCTTTAACCGCACCTGGGTGTGGGTGGCCCATGAAAGCGAAGTCCCCGACGCGGGAAGCTTTAAGTCCGCCATGGTCGGCACCCAGCCGGTTATCGTGGTCCGCGATCGCAAAGGCGGGATTAACGTCCTGCTTAACCGCTGCCGCCACCGCGCCGCCACCGTCTGCGAACACCGCAGCGGCAAAACCAACGGCTTTACCTGCCCGTACCACGGCTGGGGCTACGGTCTGGACGGCGCCCTGCGCGGCGTTCCGCATCCGGAAAGCTACGGCAACACTCTCGAAAAAGACCAGCTTGGGATGGTGCGCCTGCGCACCGAGAGCTACGCCGGCATGATCTTCGCCAGCTTCAACCCGCAGATAGAGCCGCTGACCGACTTCCTCGGCCCGGCGATGAAGTGGATGGATCTGTTTATGAAACAGGGCGCCGGCTACCCGCTACAGGCCACCACCGCCCACCGCTTCCGCTTTCCGGGCAACTGGAAAATCCAGCTGGAAAACACCACCGACGGCTACCACTTCCCCATCGTGCACAAGTCGTTCCTCAGCTCGGTCGATAAGCAAACGGAAGAGATGCTCAACTTCGTCGATGGCAAAGGTTTCGTCGAGGATCTCGGCAACGGCCACAGCGTGATGGTGATGATCCCTGAGCTTATCGATCTCGACGAAAATCTCGATGCGCCGATCCCCGAGCGCTTCCTCGAGCTGGCGCAGGGGCTGCGCGATGAGGGGCATGAAGAGCAGCAGGTCCGGCGGATCGTCCGCGCGGTCGGCGGCAGCGGCTTCAACCTCAACCTGTTCCCCAACGTCGCCTGCTCAATGGCCTTCTTCCGCGTGCTGCAGCCTCTGTCGGTTGAGGAAACTGAAATTCACCACGTGGTGCTGACCATGAAGGGCGGCCCGGCCATCGCTAACCAGGCCCGCCTGCGGATGCATGAGCACTTCCAGGGGCCGATGGGCTTCGGCACGCCGGATGACTCCGAGGCCTGGGAGCGCGTGCAGCGCGGCGGCGGCGCGGGCGGCGATCTGTGGATCATGCTCAACCGCGGCCTGCCGGGAGAAACCCGCACCGCCGACGGCCTGCGCGGCGACGTCAGCGCCGAAACCGGCATGCGTGCCGCCTATCAGCAGTGGAAACGCCACATGACCGCAGAGAACAGGGGGCAAAAATGAACCCACAGCCGATCCTCAACGCCGCCGTTCACTTTATTAATCTCGAAGCGGACCTCCTCGACCAGGGCGAATTCCGCGAGTGGCTGACGCTTTGGCAGCCGCAGGGGATGTATATCATTCCCGTCGATCAGCAGGCTACCGACTTTGCCAACACCCTGAACTACGCCTACGACAACCAGGCCATGCGCGAAAAGCGCGTGAACCGCCTGTACAGCGGGGAGTCTATCTCCACCACGCCGCGGGCGCGCACCGTCCGCATGAGCGGCCGCCATCGTCTGCTATCCGCCGACGAGGAGCGCGTGGAGATCCGCTGCGCCCAGTTCCTCTATGAATACCGCAAAGGCAACGAACAGCACTATGTTGCCGACCTGAGCTACGTCCTTAAGCCGCAGGGCGAGACGTTCCTGATCGCGCAAAAGGTGGTCCGCCTGATTAACGGCGACGACTTCCTGCACAGCATTGGCTACATCCTGTGAGGTCCCTATGAAACGAAGCGTACTCGTGACCGGCGCCGCCAGCGGCCTCGGCCAGATCATCAGCCGCCACCTGTGGCAGCAGGGCTATCAGGTCGCCATGGCGGATCTCAGCCTCGAGGCCGCGCGCGTTAGCGCGCAGGAGATTGACCGCGGCGAAGCACGCCTGCTGCCGCTGGCGCTGGATATTCGCCAGCCCGCGCAGTTCAGCGCCGCGCTGGAGCAGATCGGCGCGCGCTTTGGCGAACTGGACGTGCTGGTGAACAACGCCGCGCTCACCCTAACCACGCCGATCATGGAGATCTCGGTGGAGGAATTCGACAGGGTGACCAGCACCAACCTGCGCGGGACCTTCCTCGGCTGCCAGATCCTCGGCCGCTACTTTAGCCAGCGCAAAAGGGGCAGCATTATCAACCTCGCCTCGCTCGCCGGGCAAAACGGCGGCACCGCCTCCGGCGCCCACTACGCGGCCTCGAAGGGCGGCATTTTGACCCTGACCAAAGTCTTCGCCCGCGCCCTGAGCGCCGACGGGGTTAGCGTCAACGCCATCGCTCCCGGCCCGCTGGATCTCCCCTCGGTGCACGCCGCGGTGGGGGCCGACAAAATGCCGGCGCTGCTGGAGATGATCCCGATGAAGCGCCTCGGCGATCCGCTGCTGGTGGCCCGCGCGGTCGAGCTGCTGGCGGCCCCGTCCGCCACCTTTATTACCGGGGCGACCTGGGACATCAACGGCGGCATTTACATGCGCTAGGCCCCGCGAGGGGGGAGAAGACAGATGGCTGAAACACTGATCGTCCGCGTCGCAGAACGCGAAATGCAGGGCACCGACGTCGCGGTGCTGACGCTGACCTCCGTCGACGGGGCCGCCCTGCCGTCGTTTAGCGCCGGGGCGCATATCGACCTTCACCTCGGCGACGGGGTGGTGCGTCAGTACTCGCTGTGCGGCAGCGCCCATCACCCGCAGCACTACCGCCTGGGGATCCTCAAGGATCGGGCATCGCGCGGCGGGTCGCTGGCCGCCCATCGGCTGGCGGTGGGCGAGACGGTGGTCATTAGCCCGCCGCGCAACCTGTTTGCGCTCGACATGGCGGCCGAACACAGCCTGCTGATCGGCGGCGGGATCGGCATCACCCCCATGCTGGCGATGGCGGATACGCTGTTCCGCGCCGGGAAATCCTTTGAGATCCACTACTGCGGCCACAGCCGGGAGAGCATGGCGTTTCTGCACGAGCTGGCGGACTGCCATTTCAGCGCCCACGTCCGGCTACATATCAGCGATGAGGGGCACAAGGTGCGTCCCGCCGAGGTGCTGGCCGGGCACCATCGGGCGGGACACCTCTACGTCTGCGGTCCGGAAGGCTTTATGACGTGGATAGCCGATGCCGCGCGGGGCTGCGGATTTAGCGCCGGGCAGCTGCATCAGGAGTATTTCAACCGCGAAGTCGAAACCGGCGGCGAGCGCTTCGAGGTCGAGGTGCCGGAGCTGGGCCTCACCGTCAGCGTCGCCGAGGAGCAGACCATCGTCGCCGCTCTGCAGGAGGCGGGGATTAAGGTCAAAGTCTCCTGCGAGCAGGGGGTCTGCGGCACCTGCCTCGCCAACGTCTGCGGCGGCGTGCCGGATCACCGCGACGAGTATTTAACCGCTGAAGAACGCGAAGATAATGACCAGATCCTGCTGTGCTGCTCGCGGGCCAAAAGCCCGCGTCTGGTTATCGAAGGCTTCGAATACGTCAAACTGAAATAACGGATACCGCTATGAACCTGACATCTGATTTCCGTAACGCCATGGCGCAGCTGGGCAGCGCTATTACCATTATCACCACCGACGGCCCGGCGGGACGCTTTGGCTTTACCGCCTCCGCCGTCTGCAGCGTTACCGATTCTCCGCCCACCCTGCTGGTGTGCATGAACCGCTCCTCCTTCGCCCATAGCAAATTTAAAGAGAACGGCGTTCTGTGCGTGAACGTGCTCTCCGCGCGACATCAGGCGCTTTCCGCAATCTTTGCCAACAGCCAGCTGCGTTCGGAGGAGCGTTTTCAGCACGAGCAGTGGCTGGCGCTGGAAACCGGCTCGCCGGCGCTGGCCTCCGCCGTCGCCAGCGTCGACTGCACGATTAGCGCCAGCCATGAGGTCGGCAGCCACAGCGTGTTTTACTGCGAGGTCCGACAGATTCGCCAGGACCAGCCCGGCGACGGCCTGGTGTGGTTTAACCGCCGGTTTCATACCCTTAGCGCCGAGGCCCTCAGCCAGGCTGCGCCATAACTATAAAAAGCCCATCGCGACCTTTACCCGGCGCCCGCTCGTTGGCGCCCACTTTCACCTGTAGTGGAGTTCACGCAATGTCCGGAGCTGCGAACGATATGACGCCAGGCAAGCCGCAATCAATGCGCAAACTGATTATTGGCTCTTTTCTCGGTAACTCACTGGAGTGGTACGATTTCTTTCTCTACGGTACGGCGGCGGCGCTGGTTTTCGGCCCGCTGTTCTTTCCGGCAACCGACGATCCTTTGCTCGGCGCGTTTCTGGCACTATCCGGCTTCGCCATCGGCTTTATCGCCCGACCGCTGGGGGGCATCGCCTTCGGGCATCTGGGCGATAAGTACAGCCGAAAAATGACGCTGATTATCACCCTGACGCTGATGGGCGCCAGCACCTTTCTGATCGGCCTGCTGCCAACCTACGAGCATATCGGTATTCTGGCGCCGATCGCCCTGATTAGCCTGCGCTTCGTGCAGGGCGTGGCTTCCGGCGGGGAATGGGGCGGCGGCGTGCTGATGCTGAGCGAGAACGCGCCGGAAAGCCAGAAGGGCTACTACACCGCCTGGAGCCAGGTGGGGGTTTCCGGCGGCTTTGTGCTCTCTTCCCTCGCCTTCTACCTGGTGCAGCTGCTGCCCCAGGAGGACGTGCTGGCCTGGGCATGGCGTATTCCGTTCCTGCTGAGCCTGTTTATTTTCCTCGTTGGGGTCTATATCCGGCGCAACATCGAGGAAAACGCCGAGTTCGTTGCCCGTAAAGCGCAGCCGGCGGAGCAGCCTCTGCCGGTGCTGGCCGCCTTTAAGCATCACCCGAAAGCCATTTTACAGGCTATCGGCCTGCGGCTGGCGGAGAACGGCGCGGTCTACATCTTTTTCACCTTCTCGGTGGTCTACTGCAAACATATCGGCATCGATACCAGCCAGACCATTGCCGCCGTCACCATCGCCATGGCGGTGGAGATCGCCACCATCCTCGGCTGGGGCTGGCTGTCGGACCGCATTGGGCGCAAAAAAGTCTACTATGCCGGCGTGATCGGGATGGCGCTGGTGGCCTTCCCCTTCTTCTGGCTGCTGCAAATGCACAGCTTCCCGGCGATCCTGCTGGCGATGCTGCTGGCGCTGCCGGTCTGCCACGGGGCGATGATCGCCGCCCAGCCGTGCATGATGGTGGAGCTCTTTCCGGTGGAGGTGCGCTATACCGGCCTGGCGCTGGGGCATGAAATCGGCGCGGTGATCTCCGGCGGCATTAGCCCGATGCTGGCGGTCGCCTTCCTGATGACGTGGGACAGCTACGTGCCGATCGCTCTGATGCTGCTCACCTTTGCCCTGCTGGCGCTGCTGGCCCTGATGAGCATCCGCCAGCCCGGCGCGCGCCGCCGGCAGCAGACGGCATAGCGAAATTGTCGTTCGCCTCCCTACGCCCGGCAGGCGCGGCGAACCCGCCTGCCGCTCTCTTCTCCCCCGATCCGTTCAACGGCGCTATCGCGACGAGTTCAGGCTCTCCAGCGGAAAAGGACGATCCTGCACCACGGTTTTCATCACCAGGGTCGATCGCAGGTGCTGAACGCCGGGCATCGCGGAGAGTTTGTCATCGTATAGCTTCTGGAACGCCGGCAGATCGCGGGTCACCACGTGCATCAAATAATCCGGATCGCCGAACAGGCGCTGCGCCAGCACGATCTGGGGGATCTCTGCGACCGCTTCTTCAAACGCGCTGACCGCTCGCTTATCCCCCTCTTTTAAGGTGGCAAAGACGATCGCCATAAAGTTAAAGCCCATCTTTACCGGATCGAGGCTGGCGCGATAGCCGGCGATGGTCCCGTCTTGCTCCAGCGCGCGCAGCCGCCGATGGCACGGCGAGAGGCTGAGATTGACCCGCTCCGCCAGTTCGGTTATCGAGAGGCGGCCGTCGGCCTGCAGCTCGGCAAGAATTTTTCGATCTATGCTGTCCATTTGGAAGATTTTCACTTTTAAAGGGAGTTTTAAGCATAACATTGAAAGCTCATTGCGCATCATTCCCGATATTCTTGCGGGTAACTTTTCGCAAGAGTTTGAGCGCAATCGCCATGCAACATGGATCCAACCACGGTGGGGAGAGCCCGCTATGGAAATGAGTTTTATCGCGAGCTTCTGGCTGGTATCTTTTCTGCTGATCGTCACGCCGGGAGCCGACTGGGCCTATGCCATCAGCGCCGGGATCGACGGGCGACGGGTGGTGCCTGCCGTGGCCGGGCTGATGTCCGGGCATCTGCTGGCCACCCTCGTGGTGGTCGCCGGCGTTGGGGTGCTGATCGCCGGGCATCCGCTGGCGCTGTCGGCCATCACGCTGCTGGGTGCAGGCTATCTGCTGTGGCTCGGTATCGGCATTTTACGCCATCCGTCGGCGCCGTCGGCCGCCGAGCGGCGGACGGATAGCTGGCAGGGCTGGGCAATAAAAGGCCTTTGCATTAGCGGCCTGAATCCAAAAGTCTTTCTTTTGTTCCTCGCCCTGCTGCCGCAGTTTACCGATCCGCACGGCAGCTGGTCGGTGGCGATGCAGATGTCGGCGCTGGGCTGCCTGCACCTGATAACCTGCACGGTTATCTATTTGCTGGTCGGCTACGGGTCGAAAACGGTATTAGGCGCTCGCCCCCAGGCGGCACAAAGGGTCAGCGTCATTTCCGGCATCATCATGGTGATAATTGCCCTGATCTTATTCTACGAGCAGCTAAAATAATCGTTCTGCGCGGGCGAAAAAGGAGCAATATTGCCCCGTTCGTTTAATCCCTGAGGCCGCGGCGTAAATTTATCGCGCAGCGGCCAGCGCTATTTCCGTCAGCCTCCCGAGGCGGATCCCACGTCATTAAATAGCCTGCAAAGCGGATCAAAAATCGCGTTTCAGGTGCGAGTAATAATCACTTCAAAAAACCCGATAAAATCAGCACGCTTATTCCGGCGTAAAACAGCTGGCCCACCCCCTCCAGATAGCTCCAAAAAATTCCAAACAAACCCTAAACAAGATGAGCGGCTGGCTCAGCGACGCCGCGGGAGTTTCCTCCTCACCGGCGGCGTAAATAATTGACCGCCGGCGTCACACATATCGCTTTACTTATTATTACTATTCTCCGCCTGAAATTTGCAGTATGGTTTAGGCGCTGTTGTAGTGATGCAGTCAATGCTATCCGGCGTGGATATCGTTCTTCGCAAGCTGCGGGACATTTACGCAATATTCATCTGCGGTACGCGGCCTGAACTCTCCATCATGGAATGATGGCACGCCCGCCGGGAGTTTAATTATTACAGTACTATGAGTCAGGAGAGACCCGGGCCCATAGCCTATGCCTCTATATTTATAGAGCGCATAATCAGGAGAAAAGCAGGATGAAGCGGATGCTGAAACCACCAGGAAAAACGTATTTTTTCAAAGAGATAAAAATACCACCCGTCACTCTTTATGAAGCCATCGCGCCCCGAACGCGGAGATACTTTTTGCTTCATTCATTATCTCAAACGTAATGACCTGACCCGGCAGATATATATGCTGGAATACTTTCCCTGCGCCCTAAAAGTACAGCGAAAGGTAAAATTAACGATTAAACATTACAGCCGGATGTAAAACCTGGCCTGCTGACGATGGCCAGAACGTAATGTATGCCTGAAATTAAAAGGGATGATAATGAAAAACAATACCGATATCAAAAAAAGGAACTTCCTGACTCAAGCCGAAATAGAGTCGCTGTTGAAAGCAGCCAATACGGGAGCGCACGCCGCGCGTAACTACTGCCTGACCTTATTGTGTTTTATTCACGGCCTGCGCGCCAGCGAAATATGCCGCCTGCAAATATCCGATATCGACCTCCGTTCAAAATGTATTTATATTCATCGGCTGAAAAAAGGATTCTCCACTACCCACCCGTTACTGAATAAAGAGATTCAGGCATTAAAAAACTGGCTGGAGATCCGTAGCAGCTATCCCGATAGCGACAGCGAATGGCTATTTTTGTCACGTAAAGGTAATCCCCTTTCGCGCCAGCAGTTTTACCAAATTATTTCGTCATCCGGAGACCATGCCGGACTGTCGCTGGAAATACATCCGCACATGCTCCGCCACTCCTGTGGATTTGCGTTAGCCAACATGGGAATCGATACGCGATTAATCCAGGACTATCTCGGACATCGCAATATCCGCCATACCGTCTGGTACACCGCCAGTAACGCCGGGCGCTTTTACGGTATCTGGGACAACGCCAAAGAGAAGCAGCGCGTTAGCCTTATTCAGTAATCTCAGCCAACGCCACGGAGGGCGTTGTCATGCGCCGCCGCCGCGGGAAACATTAATAAAGATTAACCATGCGTTAATTGCGATTAATGTTCCCGCAAGTTCTTATTTCAGCAATAAACAAGCAAATCGCAATATCCCTGGATATATTCAGGATATCCATTGGCTATTTATAACCGGGCGTAACGATTGCCACGTGTTAGACTCGGAAGGCGTGGTAGCGGGGGATGATGCGCCCCGCAGGACGTGGAAACTCCGGGCGCTGACGAGGGCTATGCGGGAAAATAAAATAGCCTGGCGCACGCGTTTAAAACGCTTGCGCATTATTTTTTCATCTATAATATCGCCAGCCATAGCTTTTTCCCTTTTGATTTTATGAACCTGGCAACGATTGCCGGCGACGCTATTGTGGTATTGAATAAAATCCATAAAAATAAGAATTATCGCGTGGCGCTATTTTCGCTATGTGTAAATGTAATGTGATCGCCTATTTGAACTTAAATACCTTCATATAATACGGTTTTAACATCGCGGATTATTTTTTCATCAGCCTGAACGTTTTTTCAGGCTGAGGCCTTGGTGTAAATAAAATACAGGAGCAGTGTATTGTGAATCGACGTCGTTTTCTTACCGGCAAAGAAGTTCAGGCTATGATGCTGGCCGTTCGCCACGGGCCCACCGGCGAACGTGATTATTGCCTTATCCTGCTGGCGTTTCGCCACGGCATGCGCATCAGTGAACTACTCAACCTGCACTACCGCGATCTTGACCTCAGCGAGGGGCGCATCAACGTCCGCCGGCTGAAGAACGGATTTTCCACCGTCCACCCGCTGCGCTTTGACGAGCTGGAGGCCATTGAGCGCTGGACCCGGGCCCGTGCCGGCTGGAAGGCCGCGCAAAGCACCGACGCTATTTTTATCTCCCGCCGCGGCACCCAGCTCTCGCGCCAGCAGGCGTATCGTATTATCCGCAGCGCTGGCGAAGAGGCCGGAACCGCCACCCACACCCATCCGCATATGCTGCGCCACGCCTGCGGCTACGAGCTTGCTGAAAGAGGGACAGATACGCGTTTGATTCAGGATTATCTGGGACATCGCAATATTCGCCATACGGTACGCTATACCGCCAGCAACGCCGCGCGTTTTGCCGGACTATGGGAAAGAAATAATTTGCTGGATAAAAATATCCCTGAGCAGAAGAAATAAATTATTACTTTGATAAATAAGATAAATTTCGTGAATGAACAAGTCAATTGGGGCCAAACTGTTTATATCATAAAAATGTTTTGTAATCTTTTGCAACTGGCAAGTGCATATATTTCCAAAAATAATAAATATCTAATTGATTAAAAACACTTTTTACTCCGACATTTATTTACTTTCATTTCCATCCGATTCGTAACCTCGCCTTGTCCTCTCCGCTGACTCAGCCACTCCGTTTACGCTACTAAAAATAAAAATCCAGCATAAAAAACCACTAAAAAGAACACTAAAGAACTTTAAATTCAATATTACGTCTTAAGACCCCCGTTTTTTAGCACTTTAACCCAACGAGTCAAAATGGCCCCAATTGACTCATCGTTGGGGCAAAAACTGAGCAGAGCCGGCAGTCGGACCATTCGGCTGACATATGGAATGCCTGGAAGGCACAAAGACTGCCAATTTCGGTTCGTAATATCGACATTGTTTAAAGGAAAACAACATGAAAATCAAAACACTGGCAATCGTTGTTCTGTCAGCCCTGTCCCTGAGCTCCGCGGCGGCTTTGGCCGATACCACCACGGTAAACGGCGGGACAGTGCATTTTAAAGGGGAAGTGGTCAACGCAGCCTGTGCAGTAGATGCCGGCTCTATCGATCAAACCGTACAGCTGGGCCAGGTACGTTCAGCCAAACTCGCTACCGTGGGCAGCACCAGCTCCGCCGTTGGTTTCAACATCCAGCTGGACGACTGTGATACTACCGTTGCGACTAAAGCATCCGTAGCCTTCTCCGGCACCGCGGTCGATAGCACCAACACCACCGTACTGGCACTGCAAAACTCTGCAGCCGGCGGCGCAACTAACGTTGGCGTCCAGATCCTCGACAGCACCGGCACCGCGCTGGCGCTTGACGGCGCAACCTTCGGTGCTGCCACCACGCTGAACGATGGCACCAACATCATTCCGTTCCAGGCTCGCTACTACGCGACCGGCGCAGCAACTGCCGGTACCGCTAACGCCGACGCGACCTTCAAAGTTCAGTACGAGTAATTCACCATCACGCACGGATGCTCATCGGGCCAGGATGGCCCGTTATCCATACAGGACTGGGGTAATCACGATGCAAGGAATGAAATCAGGTCTGCTGATCGTTTTGCTGCCGCCGCTGGCGCTGGCCGGTAACCAGTGGAACGTCACCCTGCCCGGCGGCAGCATGCGTTTCCAGGGCGTGATCATCGCCGAATCCTGCCGCGTGGAAGCGGGAGACCGTCAGCTAACGGTCGAGATGGGGCAAATCAGCAGCAATCGGTTTCATTCAGTTGGCGAAGATACTAACCCCGTTCCTTTCGCTATCCATCTGCAGGATTGCAGCACCGCGGTCAGCCAGCGGGTGGGAGTGACCTTTCACGGCGTTGCTGACGGCAAAAATCCGGACGTGCTCTCGGTGGGCGAAGGCCCCGGCATCGCGACCGGCGTCGGCGTGGCGCTGTTTGACGGCGAGGACCATCCGATCCCGCTCAATAGCCCACCGGCGGCCAGGTCACGGCTGTATACCGGACCGACCACGCTACATTTTGTCGCCAAATATCGGGCGACCGGACGTCAGGTGACCGGCGGAGCCGCGAACGCTCAGGCCTGGTTTGCTTTGACCTATCAGTAACCAGCCAGCAGGCATACCGGATACGGGAATCAACGGTGAGTATAAAAGGGGAAAACGTGAGAAAGAGACTGGGGATGACGCAAAGCCTGGTGGCGGGATTGTTGATGATCGCCACCGCCGGGTTTAGCACCGCTGCCGATGCGGGCGTGGCGCTGGGAGCCACCCGGGTTATCTATCCTGCCGGGCAAAAGCAGGTCCAGCTGGCGGTAACCAATAACGATGACAACAGCACCTATCTGATTCAGTCGTGGGTAGAAAATGCCGACGGTCAGAAGGACGGACGGTTTGTGATCACCCCGCCGCTGTTCGCCATGCAGGGTAAAAAAGAGAACACCCTGCGGATCATTGACGCCACCAACAATCAGCTGCCGCAGGATCGCGAAAGCCTGTTCTGGATGAACGTTAAGGCGATCCCGTCGATGGATAAATCGAAGCTCAGCGACAATACCCTGCAGCTGGCGATTATCAGCCGCATCAAGCTCTACTATCGCCCGGCTAAGCTGGCGCTCTCGCCGGACCAGGCGACGGAGAAGCTGCGCTTTCGCCGCAGCGCGAACACCCTCACGCTGATTAACCCTACTCCCTACTACCTGACGGTGACCGAACTCAACGCCGGAACCCGGGTGCTGGAAAACGCGCTGGTTCCGCCGATGGGCGAAGCCTCGGTGAAGCTACCGCCGGGCGCCGGCAGCGAGATCTCCTGGCGGACGATTAACGACTACGGCGCGCTGACCCCGCGGATGAAGGGCGTCGCGCAATAGCTCCGGGGAAACCAGCGTTATCCCCTGAAATATAATAAGAACTGACAGCCGGGCGACTTCGGACCGGAGGGATTATGTCACATCTGAAATATGGACCGAACCGTTTGGTTTCTCCCCGCACCCGGCGTCATGCCCCGCGTTTTGCGGGGCCGCTGGTGCAGTTCCCGCTGCTGCTTGCGCTGGCCACCCTGGCCTTTTCCGCGCGGGCGGAGCTCTATTTTAACCCGCGTTTTTTAGCCGACGATCCGGCGGCGGTGGCGGACCTCTCGAACTTCGAGAAGGGACAGGAGGTGCCGCCCGGCACCTATCGGGTCGATATCTATCTCAACAACGGCTTTATGACCACCCGCGACGTGACCTTTAAGGCCGGAGAGGAGGATCATCGCCTCGCGCCCTGCCTGACCCGCGGCCCCCTGGCG